>CAIMVD010000030.1 GCA_903844815.1 uncultured Bacteroidota bacterium
ATCTTGAAGATGATCAGTAAAAATCTCTATTTAAGTATCATAATCAGGGTCCTTCTTATTTTAATGCTGGCTTTGTCATTGGGATATTTTATTTTTATAATGGAGTCTGTTCGTATTTCACTGATTTGCATTCTGTTAATTGTAGCGATGACAATCAATACAATTTCATTTTTGAATACAATCAACCGGAAGGTCAGGTTCTTTTTCGATTCAGTAAGGAACGATGATTCCAGCCTGACTTTTCCGGTTGAGGCCGGCGACAACAGATTCAGTGAATTGTACAAGAGTATGAACAGGGTCAATCTGCAGATTCAGCAGCTGAAAATTGAAAACAGCCGTCAGGAACATTATTTCAGTACTCTGCTTGAGCACATTGCTACAGGAATAATTACCTATAACAATAAAGGATTCATCCTCCATTCAAATTCTTCGGCAAAAAGAATGTTGTCATCTGATGTTCTGACCCATTTAAAGCAGATTGAACGAATTGATCAGAAGCTTTTCAATTCAATCAATTCCATAAAGCCCACCGAAAGACGTCTGGTAGCTCTCAACACCAGTCAGGGCGAAAAGCAATTATCTCTCAAAGCTACTTCATTAAAAACCAACGATGATGAGCTTGTAATACTTTCAATTCAGGATATAAAAAATGAACTCGACGAAAAGGAATTGGAATCATGGATGAAACTTATCAGGGTTCTCATGCATGAAATTATGAATTCAATAACTCCAATAACCTCACTTTCAGAGTCTCTTTCGAATATCTACTGTGTCGATGGGAAGCCCGTTTTACCTGAGCAGGTTGATTCAAGGGCAATATTTACAACGTTACAGGGTTTGACTGTAATAAAGGAACAGGGGAAGGGATTAATGTCTTTTGTTGAAGCCTATCGCAAGTTAACCAGGGTGCCTGATCCGAATAAGGAGTATTTTAAGGTAGACGATCTTATGACACGTATCAGGATTCTTTACACCTCTCTGGATAAAAACGAGAGGGTTAAATTATCCTTTTCACTTAATGATCCCGAAATGGAATTGTTTGCGGATCAGAATCTTATTTCACAGGTATTGCTAAACCTTGTTAAAAACGCCATTGAAGCAAATGAAAGCAATCCTGATGGAAATATCAGGATTGTAGCAGATTTTGATAAGAATAATCATCCCGAAATCTGTGTGATTGATAACGGACAGGGGATTTCTGAAAAGAACCTTGATGAGATCTTTGTGCCTTTTTTTACTACAAGGCAAAACGGTTCAGGTATCGGACTAAGCATCTCAAAACAAATAATGCGTGTACACGGAGGCAACCTGAAAGTCAAATCCAGGCCAAATGAGGAGACCGTTTTTTGTCTGAGTTTCTAATCGTATTTGATTGCTTTGACTGGAGTTATCCTGCTTATCAGCTGCGAAGGAACAATCAGCATGATAATAATAGCAGCCATAGAGCCTGCATTCAGCAGAAGAATATGAATAAGGTTAAGGTTAACAGGCACGGTTTTAATATAATATGACGAAGGGTCGAGGGAAATTATTCCGGTTTTCAGCTGAAGAAATGCCAATCCGAGACCGATGAGGTTGCCCCACAGCAGCCCTTTCCCTATAAGATAGGCTGCCTGGTAAAGGAAAATCCTCCTTATTGAGACATCTTCAGAGCCGAGTGCTTTAAGTACACCAATCATGTTTGTCTTCTCAAGGATCAGGATAAGCAAGCCGGAAACCATATTAAAACCGGCAACAACAAGCATAAGGACAATAATAATTATCACATTAACATCCTGGAAATTAAGCCAGTCGAAGATCTGGGGGTATTTAATCCTGATATTTGTAACTTTGAACTTAGTATCTTCCTCGGTGAGCTTGTATCCGACTGCATCTTTCACTTCACCAGACTTTTCTTCCAGCTTGTCGAAATCGTCGATGAATACCTCGAATCCGCTAACCTGATCCTCCTGCCATCCGTTGAGTCGTTTTATATGTCCGATATCGCAAAAGACGAAGATCTGGTCAAACTCCTCGAGGCTCGTTTCATATATACCCGATATTGTAAACTTTCTCACCCTGGGCGGATCCTGGATGAAGTGCATAGTAAAAGAGTCGCCTGTCTTCAGCTTTAGCAAATCGGATATTTTTTTTGAAATGATGACTTTGTTTCCGATAGCAGTATCAGTGACTGTGAAGACTGAACCGTCTACTATGCAACTGCTGAAGTAGCTCCAGTCATAATCCGGTCCTACTCCCTTGAGCACCACGCCCTGAATATCCTCATCGGTTTTTATTATTCCCGCCTTTGTGGCATATACCTGTACGTGACTGATACCGGGGATGTTCTTTATTTTCGGTATGAAATCCTGGGTGTCACTTACGGGCGTTGTTTCGTATGAGATGTTCGAATCGAAATTTGTGATCTGGATATGTGAACCGAAGCCGACGACTTTTTCCCTTATCTCCTCCTTGAAACCTGTAAGTATCGATACAGCAAGGATCATAACTGCCAGCCCGAGTGCAATGCCAATTATGGCGATGACATTTACCGGACGCGAGAATGATTTCGCATTTACTCTTCCTTTAATAAGCCTTTCTGCAATAAACCAGGGAAAATTCATTTTTCTGAATAAGTTTTCAAATTTAAGGAAATTAATTTATACCCGGCTATGAATTGTTTTTTACCACGGAGGCCACGGAGTTGCTCTGAATTTTTTCGAAACTGGCGTGGACTTGCAATCCGTTATCCCACAAACGCTGGCGCGGATTACAAATCGGCGCCAGCAGTGCAAAATATTTAGCCAGATTGCAAATCGGCGCCAGCGGAGGTCTTGTTGCAAGGGCGCTAAGATTATGCGGAAATAATACTAAATTTACCTTATTAATTTGATAAATATGAAAAGTTATCTGAGATTGGTTTTGCTTACTACTTTACCTCTTCTGATATTCACGATAAATATTTCAGGAAAAACCCCTGTCCCGGGCGCTTCCCGTATCGAACTGTACCGTGAAATAATAGAAGGAAAGGCGGTTGCCATTGTGGCAAACCAGACATCTATGACGGGTCAGACTCATCTGGTTGATAACCTGTTAAACATCGGAACCGACGTAAGGGTGATTTTTGCTCCGGAACATGGATTCCGTGATCTGGCTGATGCAGGAGAAAAGATTAGTGACGGAAAAGATCCGGTAACAGGCATTATATTAACAAGTCTCTATGGTACCCACTTTAAACCAACGGCTTCCGATCTTGATGGAATTGAAGTAGTTATCTTTGACATTCAGGATGTAGGCGCAAGGTTTTATACTTATATCTCTACTCTTCATTATGTTATGGAGGCCTGTGCAGAAAATAAAATTAAGCTGCTGGTGCTTGACAGGCCCAATCCAAACGGCTTCTACTTTGACGGCAACATCCTCGATACTGCTTACAGTTCTTTTGTAGGGTTGCATCCTGTCCCAATCGTTCATGGAATGACGATTGGCGAATATGCAGGAATGGTAAACGGTGAAGGGTGGCTGAAAGGCGGACTGAAGTGTGACCTCAGTGTTATAAAATGCAATAACTATGATCACATGACCAATTATGAACTGCCTGTTAAGCCTTCGCCAAACCTCCCAAACCAGAATTCTGTTTACCTTTATCCTTCGATTTGCTTTTTTGAGGGCACTAACTTATCGCTTGGAAGGGGAACCGCGTTCCCATTTCAGGTCTTCGGGTCACCGGAACTTCCTGACAGGGGATTCAGTTTCACGCCTGAAAGCGTCCCCGGTGCCAAAAATCCCCCGCTTCTTGGAAAGAAATGCTTTGGAACCGATCTGCGGAATGCAATGAATCAGAAAACAGTCCCAAAACCTAATATAAATCTTGACTGGATAATTGAAGCCTATACTGATTTTCCCCGTAAGGATAAATTCTTTACATCCTATTTTGACGTTCTTGCCGGCGGACCAGGCCTGAGGGAACAGATAATCAAAGGGATGACTGCAATACAGATCAGGGATTCATGGAAGGAAGGCCTCGATAAATTTGCAGCAATCAGGGAGAAATATCTTTTATATTAATCAGATGGTCCTGCCAGGGTAGACTTTCAAAGCTTCGGAAAGTGTCTCCATGGCATTCCTCAGATCATCTATCTTAAGTACATAGGCAATACGAACTTCGTTCCTGCCCGATCCGGGTGTAGAATAGAACCCTGTTGCAGGGGCTACCATAACGGTTTGGTTTTTATATTCAAATTCCTCGAGCAGCCACTGTGCAAACCTGTCGGAATCATCAACCGGAAGCTTTACAACAGCATAGAACGCACCTTTTGGCTTAGGGCAATATACCCCGGGGATCTTGTTCAAAGCCTCAACCATAAAGTTCCGACGCGCAGTATATTCACTGATTACACCTGTAAAATACTCTTTTGGAGTATCGATCGAAGCTTCTGCTGCAATCTGTCCGAGTCCGGGAGGAGAAAGTCGCGCCTGTCCGAATTTAAGGGCAGCTGCTATTACCTCTTTATTTCTGGTTATCAATGCGCCTATCCTTATGCCGCATTCGCTGTAACGTTTAGATACTGAATCGAGAAGAATCACATTATTCTCAACTCCTTCCATCTCCATCGCCGAGAAGTGTTCTGCCCCGTCGTAGCAAAATTCACGGTAAGCCTCATCAGAGAAGAGGTATAGGTCATGCTTTTTCACTATCTCCTTAAGTTCCAGAATCTCTTCCTTTGAATAGAGGTAACCGGTAGGATTGTTGGGGTTGCAGACAATAATACCCCTGGTAAGCGGAGTAATCTTTTTCTCAATCTCTTCGATGCGGGGCAAGGCGAAATCGTCCTTAATATATGATGTGACAGGAACAATCTTTATCCCGGCAGTTGTCGCAAACCCGTTATAGTTGGCGTAAAATGGTTCCGGCGTTATTACCTCTTCGCCTGGATTGACACATGCCATCAGAGCGAATAATATTGCTTCGGAACCCCCTGTTGTGATTAGAATTTCAGTATGATCAATATTAATACCTATTCCCTGATAATAGGCAGCAAGCTTGCGCCGGTACGATTCATTGCCTGCGGAGTGGCTATATTCTATAACATTGGCCTTTATGTTACGGAGGGCGTTTAAGGCTACTTCGGGGGTGGCGATGTCGGGCTGGCCGATATTGAGATGATATACTTTTCTGCCTTTTCGTTTGGCTTCTTCGGCAAAAGGAACAAGTTTCCTGATCGGGGAGGCAGGCATCGCCTTGCCTTTATCTGATATTGCTGGCATATTTAATCGTTTTAACTTAAAAAACAGGAGAGCAAAAATAAGGAAATAAGAATACCGAAATGATGTTATAAGTTATAAATAATGGATTATTCAATTGTATTCAACGAGAAGGGCACAATTTATTTTCACTATTTCGCGGCAATATTCGAAATTACATTTATCAGCCAGATCGCTTACGGTATGGTAATTATTGTCAATTATGTCAGAAAAGAAAAAGATTGACGGATATCCGTTCAGGAAAAACGGATAACTGTCGCTTTGCCTGTTATAAGTATTGTCATTTTTAAATTTAAGAAAAGTATACCTGCTGCACATAGTTTCCGCCATAATACGCAGAGGATGAGAATTGTCGTAATCGATAATATTAACAATCCATTCCTCTTTGTTCACCCCCGGTTGAAAAGCGATCATGTCATTATTAAGCATCAGCTTGATTTTTTTTGAGTTGGTTACAGCAGAGGAAGTATATGCGAAGCTTCCTAACAATCCGAGCTCTTCGGCGCCGAATGCAATAAACTCAATAGTATTCGCGGGGGTGAATTTATTTTTCTTCATCACCCTTGCCATTTCAAGCGTTGCTGCGACACCGCTTGCGTTGTCGTTTGCTCCCGGAGTTATGATAAAAGGATCCCCGGTGCGGAGATTGTCATCATAATGTGCCCCGATTATGCAAACTGAATCGGGATATATGCTGCCCTGAATTGAAGCTATCACGTTATATTGCCATTGAAGGTAAGTTGTCCCCAGGTACAACCTGCTTATCTGAAACGAATCAATTCGGGAGTCGGGGTATCCCAGATTCCTGAACCGGTTCCTGATTTTCAGAGCTATTTCACGGTGATTGTCCGACAAACAGAAACGGGTTCCCATGTCCTGCATCCATTTCACCATCGATCCCAGGGTGTCAGCACTGATTGCGTCATTCATCCTGCGGGTGTTGACTTCCTTTATCTCCTCATCCGACATCTCATCCTTTGAGCATCCTGTATTCACTGACACTAAAAGGAGGGTGATGAGGAGGATCTTTGCCGTCAGATTCGTTATCTTACTAATGATAAATTTTTTATCCGGCATTTTGATAAGTTCTATAAATTTCAACATTAAGGCCTTTTTTATATTGGTTCAGCTAATGTAATGAATTTTTATAATTTTGCAGTTCAATTATTCAAGACAAAAGCAGGAACATATTATGGAAATTCCCTCAAAATACGAGCCCGGCAATGCTGAAAGCAAGTGGTACGGTTACTGGATGGATCATGGTTTCTTCAAAAGCACTCCGGACGAACGTGAGCCTTATACTATAGTTATCCCTCCGCCGAACGTGACAGGGGTACTTCATATGGGACACATGCTGAACAATACGATACAGGATGTGCTTGTAAGGCGTGCCAGGATGCTTGGAAAGAATGCCTGCTGGGTGCCGGGAACCGACCATGCCTCAATAGCCACGGAGGCAAAAGTTGTTGCCAAGCTTAAGGCTGAAGGAATTGAAAAGAAGGATCTTACAAGGGATGAGTTCCTTGCTCATGCATGGGAATGGACAAATAAGCACGGCGGGATTATCCTTGAACAGCTTAAAAGGCTTGGGGCTTCATGCGACTGGGACCGTACCCTTTTTACAATGGATGAGAAGAGATACGATTCGGTAATAAAAGTATTTGTTGACCTTTATAACAAAGGGCTTATTTACAGGGGCGTAAGAATGGTTAACTGGGATCCTCAGGCAAAGACTGCAGTCTCCGACGAGGAGGTAAACCATACTGAAGAAAAATCAAAGCTCTACTATGTAAGGTATAAAATAGTGGGAGAGGATGGATATGTTACTGTTGCCACCACCCGGCCTGAAACGATACTTGGCGATACTGCCGTTTGCGCAAATCCTGATGATGCCAGGTACAGCCACCTTAAGGGTAAAAAAGTAATAGTTCCTATGGCAAACCGTGAGGTCCCTTTTATTTTCGACAGTTATGTCGATCCGGAGTTTGGTACCGGATGCCTTAAGATTACCCCTGCTCATGATATTAACGACTATGAAATAGGCCTGAGGCATAACCTTCCTTCGATTGATGTATTCAATGAAGATGGAACCATAAGCGAAAGGGCAGGATTGTTTGTAGGGATTGACAGGTTCAAGGCAAAGGATCTTGCCGAAGCAGAGCTTAAAAATAGCGGAAACCTGGTTAAGGTGGAAGATTATAACAACAAAATTGGGCGGTCGGAGCGTACCAATGCAGTTATTGAACCCCGACTGTCGCTTCAGTGGTTCCTTAAGATGAAGGATCTGTCGGTGCCTGCTCTTGATGCCGTTATGAACGACGATGTTCAGATCCATCCTCCAAAATTCAAGAATCTGTATCGTCACTGGATGGAAACCGTCCGTGATTGGTGCATAAGTCGTCAGTTATGGTGGGGACACAGGATCCCGGCATGGTATTACAATAATACTGAATTTGTTGTTGCTGAGACTATTGGAGAAGCTCTTGAGATTGCTAAGGATAAAAGCGGAAACAGCTTGCTTACGGAAAGCGACCTGCGTCAGGATGAAGATGTTCTTGATACCTGGTTCTCTTCGTGGCTATGGCCAATCACTTCATTCGACGGAATAAATAATCCGGGGAATGAAGAAATTAAATACTACTATCCTACAAACGACCTTATAACTGCTCCTGAGATACTCTTTTTCTGGGTTGCCCGAATGATAATAGCAGGGTATGAATACCTTGATGAAAAGCCCTTCCAAAACGTATATCTTACCGGGCTGGTGCGGGATCAGCAGAAACGAAAGATGTCGAAGTCGCTTGGCAACTCTCCCGAGCCGATTGACCTTATCGAAAAATACGGAGCCGATGGAGTACGCGTCGGGATGCTCCTGTGCTCACCAGCCGGAAATGATCTTCTTTATGAAGACAGCCTTCCCGAACAGGGCCGTAATTTTGCAAACAAGATCTGGAATGCCTTCAGGCTTGTAAAAAGCTGGCAGGTGGATGAATCGGTGATTCAGCCTGAATCATCACGTTTAGCAGTGGGGTGGATGGATGAGGTTCTGAAAAAGGCGATAAATGAGGTTGATCAAAACTTCATTAAGTTCAGGATATCCGAAGCACTGATGACAACCTACAAATTGTTCTGGGACGAGTTTTCGGGATGGTATCTTGAGATTATTAAACCTGAGTATCAGAAACCCATAGATAAGGCAACATTTGAAGCTACTATTGCCATTTTCGATGCGCTTTTGAGGGTTATTCATCCATTCATGCCATTTATAACTGAAGAGATATGGCAGATTCTCGGAGAAAGAAGTGACGGAGAGAGTCTGATGGTAAGCCCGATGCCGGTACCGGTTGATTTCAAAAGAGAGATTTTTGATGGATTCGAGGCTGCAAAAGAAATAATAAGCGCTGTAAGAACAGTTAGGAAAACAAAGGAAATACCTGTAAAGGAAAAACTGGAGCTTCTTATTTATGAAGAAAGGCTGAGCTATGATTCAGCTTACCTTCCGGTTATTGCAAAACTCTGCAATCTTTCAGGAATCAGGTTTGTGTCGGAGAAGCAGGAAGGAGCAGTATCATTTTTGGTAAAGACCACGGAATATTTTATACCTCTTGGTGACAATCTTGATATTGAAGGAGAATTGGCTAAAATAGCCGGGGACATTGAATATCAAAGGGGATTCCTGGTTGCCGTAATGAAGAAGCTCGATAATGACCGGTTTGTCAATAATGCTCCTGCTTCTGTTCTTGATATGGAAAGAAAGAAAAAGAGCGATGCAGAGTCCAAAATAAGATCACTTGAAGAAAGGCAGAAGGAACTTGAGAAGTTGAATAAGGTATAATGGGTAGATTCATTCATAGCCTTTAAAGCTATCTTCAGGGCCGGAGTTTCCTTACAAAATAGTTCTGGTCAACATGTACCATTTCCCATTCATTATTCAGTTCAAGGTGCCACCCTTCACCTGAGAACTTGTTTTTTTCCTCCTTGAAGCCTTTCGCTGAGATACGGAGAAACTTGAAATTGGAAGCTACCAGGCAGCCAGGTTTTTCAACTGCCAGTTTTCCCCAGTTGTCTGAGACTCTCATTGAGTTATAGAGTGTTCCGAGTGTGTCAAGGGAATGTATGTCTTCAGGCTCATAGTCAAAATAGGGACTTTCAAGTTCAAGGAAGACGACCGGTTTTTCAGTGAAAGTGCTTATCTGTTTTTGAAGATTCTCGCGGATATCAGAAAACCGCTTATTCTCTTCCCTGTTAATTTCATCAATGTCGTAACTTACAGCGAGACTTCCCGCAACATCTCTGCAAATCAAAGGGAGTTCAATGTTATAGAGATCTTTAACTGCTTTCCCAAGATCAGTGTCGTTTGTAACTAATGTCTTGAAATCAAAGCCTTTATTATATAGTAAAGTAGCGTAGAGAGCTCCTTCGATGAATCCGTACGACCGGGAATAGGATTGCATTGAATAAATCCTGTCATAACTCTCATAAAGCCTGGTCTTGAATTCTTCCGGCGATCCAGTGCAAAGAAGAGTATAGGTGAAGGCTGTGAGCCCTTCATTGTTTTCAAACCTGTTCTCATCGGCTGCGAATTTCTGATACAGTTCCCTGTTTGATCCGCGGAAGATTAGTGCATCCCTCAAGGCAAGCCTCGATTGTTCCTCTTCGCTTTCAAGAGCCTTGCGCAATGCTTTCCATTCGAGTTTTATCCACAGCCTTGCTTCTTTCTCATCCATGTTGTTAGTATTGTATGGAGGAGAAACTATGCCCGAGCTTTCTCTGAAACGATGGAAAAGCCCATGGATAGCACCCGATTTTATCCTGTAATCATCCTCTTCCGACGGTAGCGGAGCAATGGCAAAAAGTATTCCGCCTAACCTGGAAGGGGTGAAGTTTATTATCAGTTCCTTTGGATAAACACCGGTATAAATACCATTTTTCTCTTTCAGAATACCTTCGGCATCAGGCTGATTTGCAATGATCCTGCGATTTGTCCGGTCAATAAACATCATGGGGCCGTAAAGATTCTTTCCCCATAGTTTGCCCCCGTCCTTTGTGCATACCTCCTCTATGGCGCTGAAATATTTCAGAGCCTTTTCGGGTGTCAGATAACCTTCGTTTTTTTCTCCCCTGCAGCTAATTAGTAATAAAAGGACAGGAAAAAAAATCCATTTTCTCATTAGAGTCTATTTGTCGGCCCGAATATACTAAAAAAAATAAAGTATGTGTAATATGGGATTTAGATTTAAGCATCAGGCATCAGGGTTGCTTACATTTTATTCAAAAGATACCTCATCTTTTGTTGTTTTGAATCACAGGTTGTTAATGTGGTTTAAAAAATCCATTTTTGCAAAATATAAATATTTGATTATCAGAAATCAAAATTACGGATTTATGGTTGGAGATACAGATAATTTATCAGTTCTCTTTCAGGTAAGTGAAGTTGTTTCCAAAAGCAACGATCTGGAAGATGCTATCCTTCAGGTCATGGAGGAGATTTCTGAAAAATTCGGTGTCGTTCAGGCTATCCTCACTGTATTAAACCGCAACTCCTCAAAGATTTGCATAGAGGTCGCCTATGGTCTCACAAAGGAAGAGAAGGAGAGAGGTGAGTATAAGATTGGGGAAGGAATTATCGGAGAAGTTACTCGTACGGGGGAACCTTATATTATACCTCATATCTCCGACGAGCCTCGTTACCTTAATAAAACTCGATCCTCGAGTAAGCACCGGGATGATGATTCATTTATTTGCGTTCCGGTAATGTCGAAAAAGCAGGTTATCGGAACCCTCAGCGTGAAACTTAAGTATTATTCAAGCAGGTCGTTCCAGCATGAGATGCAATTACTCACTGTTGTGGCTTCAATGTTTGCCAAGCTTGTACGGTCGAGACAGGATCAGATTGAGGAGCTGGAAAAACTAAGGCTGGAAAAACTGAACCTGCAGGGTCTGTTCAGTTACAACGACAGGATTACTACAATAGTGGGCGAATCGGGTAAGATGCAGGCTGTATACGATCTCATATCAAGGGTTGCAACAACAAATGCCACAATACTTATAAGGGGAGAGAGCGGTGTGGGTAAGGAGCTGGTAGCCAGGGCTATTCATGATCAAAGCCTCCGGAGCCGTCAACAGATGGTCATGGTAAACTGTGCAGCAATACCCGAAACGCTTATTGAAAGTGAGTTGTTTGGTTATGAGAAGGGGGCTTTTACCGGAGCTGACAAGCAGCATCTGGGACGATTCGAGCTCGCAGAGAAAAGTACTATTTTCCTGGATGAGATCGGCGACCTATCATCAAATATGCAGGTAAAACTGCTTAGGGTTTTGCAGGAGAGAGAATTCCAGAGGCTTGGCGGAAGGGAAACGATAAAGGCCGACGTAAGGATAATTACAGCAACCAACCGTAATCTGGAAGAAATGCTTGAAAAAAATGAGTTCCGCGAGGATCTCTATTACAGGCTAAATGTTTTTCCTGTATTTGTCCCGCCACTCAGGGAACGCAGAAGCGATATACCAATACTCGTAAACCATTTTATAGAGAAGTACAACCGTTTGCACGGCCTTAAAATAAAAAGGATAAGTTCCACCGCCATCGACCTCCTCATGACATATCACTGGCCGGGAAACATAAGGGAACTTGAAAATTGCATCGAAAGGGCAGCCATTCTTAGCATCGATCAGGTCATCAGGTCGCATAATCTTCCTCCTACCCTTCAGAGTGCAGCTTCAACTGACTCCCGTATTGACGGAAGCCTTGCTGCAATTCTTGATAACGTGGAAAAGCAAATGCTCATAGATGCACTGAACCTATCCAAGGGGAACATCACAAAAGCCGCCGAACAGCTGAAACTTACCGAGCGGATAATGGGACTGAGGATTAAAAAGTATGATATTGATCCTGCTATTTTCAAGAAATTTAAAAGGGCTGACGAATAAGTCAGGCAAGGCTTTCAATATCAGCACAATATCAGCTCTAAATATTTTAATGCATTCAAATCCTACATTCCTGTAGGATTTTTTTATGATTCTTACGTTTATGTAGGCGTATTTGTCGGCTCAGTCACGGGCCATCTATTTATTTATTGAATTATTTGTCTGATTATTAAGTCTGTTGGCTGATTTATTCTGGCCATAGCTTCTGTATTATTATTTATTGGCACGCATTTGGCCTAATAGGAAACCAGACATTGAAATTTACAGACTTGTAGTCTTCAGGAAACAAAAATGAAATGTCGCTTATGTGAATTACTAATTAAAAACATTGATCTATGAAGAAAATTGAAGCAATTATCAGGACGTCAAAATTTGAAGAGGTCAAGACCGAACTGAAAAAGATTGGTATTGACTTTTTCTCATAC
>CAIMVD010000031.1 GCA_903844815.1 uncultured Bacteroidota bacterium
GTATCTCTTACTCAGCCTACATGCGTTAGTGCCAATGGATCTGTTGCAATAACTTCTTCAATAACAGGGCTTACTTTCAGTACCGATGCTACTAACTATGCTGCTTATACCGCTCCTTTCACGGTGGCAGCAGGTGCAAACTATTCTATCACTGCTAAAAATACCGATGGATGTGTTTCTGATGCAGCAACAGGAACAATGGGTAATCAGCCCCTGACGCCTGCAATACCTGAAGTGACGGTCATACAGCCAACGGGTATAATAGCTACAGGTAGTATAACTGTTACGTCACCAACTGGTGCCGGTATCACATATAGCATTGATGGAGTTACATATACTAATACCACAGGAGTATTTAACTCTCTTGTAGCTGACTTATATTATGTAACTGCAAAAAATTCAGACGGTTGCATCTCTGAAAGTATGAGTGTCAGCATAAATTCAATTCCAACTACGATTGTTGATGTAAAACTTAATTCCCGGTTTGAGATTTATCCTGTTCCTGGTGACGGGCATCTTACTATCACAATCTATACTCAGACTGAGAAGACGTTCGACGTTTACATATTCAATAATTCAGGATCAAAGATTTATGAGTTGACGAAAGTAGAGGTAAAAGGGACAATTGATCTTAAAGTTAATATAAGTTCCGCTCCAGCGGGGGTATATTATGTAGTTTTCGCAGATGGAAAGGATCAGGTAAGTAAGAAAATAATTATCAGATAAAATACCTGATAATATTTGTATGAGGTTAGCAATAATATATAATAGTCTCATACTTTAAACTGCGTAAATCAAAATTGGAATCTGAATTAACTTAACCGTTATAAAAAAAAGGGGCTGTCAGAAATGACGGCCCTTTTATTTATAATTTACTTATAATCTGAACTGTCAAGTGCTAAACTTTAATAATTTTCAGCGATTTACTGAAATTCATATTAGAAACTTTAATTATATAAACGTAAGCGTCTAGGATTTCATCTGGCTTCCACTGTTTTCCTATCTCATGTTCTTTCCGGTATAGACTATTGATGATATCCACAATACCTTTTGCATCCACATCCTCTTCGATATCAAGGAACCCGCGCTTGCAGTGCTGAAAGCAGGCTAACCGTATCGCAGTGGGATAAGTATCACTTTCTAAAATCTTATAGTTAAAAAGCCTGTCAGATTGAATGGCCCCTGTGTAGTGTTCACCGATATAATTGGTCAGTACTTCGCGTTTACGTGAACCGTTTTCATAAAAGCACTGGACCAGTTTCTTGCTATTGAGTAAATGTATCTCCTTTGTAACATGCCGGCAATAAAGGAACCATGCCAACCGCTGGCGATACTGCGCCGACCGAAGCCGGACACCCTCCATGATCAAAACGAAAGTTGCCCATTTCATCTCATAACCTGAGAATTGTCAACAATTATTGGTATTCCAAAATATTCCCTTTCTTTGTACAACAAAAGGCCATGAAGACTGTTTAAATATCAGATGAAAACTATTGGCGCCATATCATTAATTGTCCTGCTGCTTTTCACAGGGATCAGAGTCAGTGTAGCAACACATTATTGTTGCGGCCATGTTGCCGGCTCTAAGGTGTCACTCACAGGTGCACAGGCTACCTGCGGAATGGAAAACGAGGAAGCCCCCTATTCACATCAGGAAATTATTTCTACTCACTGCTGCGACAACTTTATTTCGTCTTATTCATTCAGCAACAACTATTTTCCTACTTTTTATAATTATGATAACTTCGACGCAAAGGCAATTATTAGTTTTATAGTTCCTTCCGATGTTATTATATCTTATGCAGAACCCATCATTCCCGGTTTGAACCATGATGGGAGTCCCCCGGGTAACCAGTTTCCCGACGATATCCTGCTTTCCTCCATTTGCGTATTCCGTATCTGAAATTATCAGCCTAGGCTTATTTAAGGTGGTCTCAAATAACCAGTTATGGTAGTTTGTGTCGTCCTGTGGCATTCTGTGTGAAAAAATCCAGGAACTTACACAGAGATACACAGAGGTACACAGAGATACACAGAGGAAACATTTAGAGTAGCATCATCACCTTTACAACTTAAATTTTCTTTTCACTTATTATTAATCACTAAATTAATTTGTTATGAAAACAATTAAATTTTTAATGGCTGCCGTTCTATTGGTGGCAGTATGTTACGTCGCTTCTGCCCAAACAGGTACAAAAACAGCAGGTCAGTCAAAAACTGAGACTTTAAAGGTATCGGGCAACTGTGGCATGTGTAAAGACAGGATCGAAAAGGCCGCAACTGAAGCAGGGGCAACAAGCGCTGCCTGGGATTCCAAAACCAAGATGCTCACCGTTTCATTCGACGCCTCAAAAACAAATGTTGATACTTTCAGCAAAAAAATGGCTTCTGTGGGTCACGATACCGAGAAGTATAAAGCTGATGATAAGGTTTACGCCGGTCTTCCCGGATGCTGCAAGTATGAAAGAACTAAATAATTGGTTCATATAATACGAGATTAATTATTAAGTCGAAATCCATTAACCGCAGGGTTCGCAAAGGTTTAGAACTGAGATCGCAGAGGGCTTTATTTTATGTTTTCCCCTGCCTCCTTTTCTAAAACTTTGCTGCCTTTGCGGTTATGAAGGATTTTTTAAAGTCTATCTTAATCTTCCTTATAATGTTTAACCGTCTTGTAAAATATTTCCTTGAAAACAGGCTGATTACAATTATCCTGCTCATTGCCTTTATCGTAATGGGGATAGTTACAATGCCATTTAACGCGAAAACAGGTTTCCTGCCACGGAATCCGGTTCCTGTCGATGCCATTCCCGATATAGGCGAAAACCAGCAGATCGTCTCCACCGAATGGATGGGCCGATCGCCAAAGGATATCCAGGACCAGGTTACATATCCGCTTTCGGCGGCTCTTTTGGGCATACCGGGAGTTAAGACAATAAGAAGCTCCTCCATGTTTGGAATGTCATTCATATATCTGATTTTCAATGATAATGTTGAATTCTATTGGAGCCGATCGAGAATACTTGAGAAGCTAAACTCTCTCCCGGCAGGCACTCTTCCCGCAGGGGTGCAACCTGCCCTTGGACCCGATGCGACTGCTCTTGGACAGATCTTCTGGTATACCCTCGAAGGAAGAAATCCTGCTACCGGACTACCTGCAGGTGGATGGGATCCTCAGGAATTAAGGACATTACAGGATTTCTATGTCAAATATGGTCTTTCTGCTGCCGAAGGTGTTTCAGAAGTTGCTGCTGCCGGTGGATTCGTAAAGGAGTACCAGGTGGATATTGATCCTGACGCAATGAAGGCATATAACGTATCCGTAATGGATGTGATGAATGCGGTTAAAAACAGCAATCTTGATATCGGTGCTGAAACCGTGGAATTGAATAAGGTTGAATATATTATCCGTGGATTGGGATATGTAAAAAGTTTGAATGATCTGGAGATCTCGGTTATTGCAGTAAGAAATAATGTGCCTGTAAGAGTTAAAGATGTCGCCAGGGTAACTTTCGGCCCGGCAACACGCCGCGGAGGCCTCGACAAATCCGGTTCCGAGGCCGTAGGCGCTGTGGTTGTGGCCCGTTACGGATCAAATCCAATGGAAGTAATAAATAATGTAAAGGAAAAAATCAGGGAAATTGAACCGGGTTTGCCTCAGAAGACATTGCCCGACGGTACTGTTTCGAAGGTGACCATCGTCCCGTTTTACGACAGAACAGGACTGATCCTCGAAACTACTGGAACACTTGAATCGGCTCTTACCCATGAGATACTGATTTGCATTATTGTCATTATTATTCTTGTGATGAACCTCAGGGCTTCATTGATTGTAGCCGGATTACTTCCAATAGGTGTCCTGATGACGTTTATCCTGATGCGGTTTTTCGGCATAGATGCCAATATAGTGGCACTTTCGGGCATCGCCATTGCAATCGGTGTCATGGTCGATATCGGAATTGTCGATGTAGAAAATATTCTGAGGCATCTTGAGATGCCTGAAAACCATGGAGTCCGGGGGAAAAAGCTTATGCACGTTATTTACCTTGCAACTACGGAAGTCAGGTCAGCGGTGGTAACCTCAATAGGAACTACAATAATTAGTTTCCTCCCTGTATTTGCAATGCAGGCACAGGAGGGAAAACTCTTTCACCCTCTGGCATTTACGAAAACATTTGCACTGATTTCAGCCTTTATTCTCGGTATTGTTGTTTTGCCAACCCTTGTACATATTCTTTTCGATATCTCCTTTGACAAAAAGAAGATAAAAAGAATATGGAATATTATTCTTATCGCAGCAGGACTTTTCTTTTCTGTACGGTTTCTGATGTGGCCGGCATTTGCACTGACTGCTGTCGGGATAAATAATCTGCTTGATTACCGGTGGAGTAAAAACCGGCAACAATTCCCTGATTATATTAACATTCTTATTACTGTACTCTTTGCAACCTGGTATCTTTCAATCGAATGGCTGCCACTTGGGGCTCATAACAGCGAATTCGTCAACTTTCTGTTTGTTTCAGGCATTGTCGGCGTGATTCTTCTTGCCCTTATGTCAATGGTACAGTATTATGAAAAGATACTTCGGTGGGCGTTGGAAAATAAATGGAAGTTCCTGCTGATTCCTGCTTTTACGGTTCTGTTCGGTATTCTTTCCTGGCAAGGTTTTGATGCTGTTTTCGGATTTGCTGCAACCGTAGCCGAAAAGGCAGGTTGGAAAAAATTCAGGGAATCATCATTATGGCAAAGTGCTGTTAAAACGTTTCCCGGCACCGGAAAGGAATTCATGCCATCACTTAATGAGGGCTCATTTCTTCTCATGCCAACAAGCATGCCACATTCCGGAATTGAAAAAAACCTTGAGTACATCGAAACCCTCGACAAGCGACTATCGGCAATTCCTGAGGTGGAAGTTGCTGTAGGCAAATGGGGTCGTGTCAATTCAGCCCTCGATCCTGCTCCTGTGCAGATGTTCGAAAATACAATCAATTACCGTCCTCAGTATATCCTCGATGAAAACGGACACAGAAAGCAGTTCAGTGTTGACAGGAAAGGGAGGTATTTGCTTACAAATAATTCATTTTACGACCCCCGAAATGAACCCTTCAGAGTTATTTCCGCCGACAGCCTTATTCCTGATAAAAGAGGGGAATACTTCAGGCAATGGCGGCCTGAGATAAAAAACCCTGACGATATCTGGAAAGAGATAGTGAAAGTTACTGAAATACCGGGACTTACCTCAGCACCAAAATTACAGCCTATCGAAACACGCCTCGTTATGCTGTCAACAGGTATGCGTGCACCAATGGGACTGAAAGTTTACGGTCCCGATCTCAATTCAATAGAACAGGCAGGACTGATGCTTGAAAAGACGCTGAAAGAGGTGCCATCAATTAAATCATCTGCTGTTTTTTACGACCGTGCAGTTGGGGCTCCTTATCTTGAGATCAGGCTTAACCGGGAAGCAATGGCACGTTACGGAATGACTGTAAGCAGTGTTCAGGAGGTTCTGCAGGTTGCCGTCGGAGGAATGACACTCTCAACTTCTGTGGAGGGTCGTGAAAGGTTCCCGATGAGGGTTCGATATGCCCGGGAACTCCGCGATAATCCTGAAGACATGAAACGCATTCTCATACCTGCAATGAATGGTGCCCAGATACCACTTGGGGAAATTGCCGGTATAGATTATACAAAAGGCGCTCAGATGATCCGAAGTGAAAATACTTTCCTTGTAGGTTTTGTCATTTTCGACAAAGCTGAAGCGAAGGCAGAAGTCGATGTCGTAAACGAAGCAAGCACGATTATAAAGGATAAAATCAGTTCCGGGGAAATAATACTACCTCACGGCGTAACCTACAAATTTGCCGGAAACTACGAAAACCAGATCAGGGCAACACGAAGACTGGCTATTGTGGTACCTCTAAGCCTTATATTGATCCTTCTTCTTCTCTACTTCCAGTTCCGGACAGTTACTGCATCACTAATTCATTTCTCGGGAGTCTTTGTTGCCTTTTCAGGAGGTTTTATAATGCTTTGGCTTTACGGCCAGGATTGGTTCATGAACTTTTCAGTATCAGGGCTTAACCTTCGGGATCTGTTTCAGATGGATACAATCAACCTGAGCGTTGCTGTGTGGGTGGGATTTATTGCCCTGTTCGGGATATCCACAAACGACGGGGTAATAATGGGAACCTATATACACCAGGTTTTTGAGGACATGAAGCCATCAACCATCGGGGAAGTTCGTGAAGCAGTGATCCTTGCCGGTAAAAAACGGGTACGTCCCGCAATGATGACAACCGCTGTTGCAATTATCGCACTTCTTCCGGTTTTATCGTCCACCGGCAAAGGAGCTGATATCATGGTTCCAATGGCCATCCCCGCTTTTGGGGGAATGATAATACAGGTCATGACTATTTTTGTTGTTCCCCTCTTCCAGGCAATGTGGAGGGAAGGGGAAATTGCGAAAAAGAACCATGAACCTTATCTCATCAATATTAACCAGCAGTAAGATGAAACAAATGACAAATAAAATATTGCTTACTGTGATTCTTGCAATTTTCATTCTGCACCATAGTCAAAGCCAGCTCTACCCCGATTCGCTTATAAGGTATATGGAAATTGCCGCTGAAAATAATCCTTCCGTAAGGAGGGAATTCACCGGCTACAAGGCTGCCCTTCAAAAGATTCCTCAGGCAGGAAGCCTTACCGATCCGCAGTTGAGTATCGGAGTATTTCTGAAACCCATGGAAATAGTGAGCGGTAACCAGGTAGCCGATCTTAGTCTGATGCAGATGTTCCCATGGTTTGGTGTCCTGAAAAATGCGCGGAACGAGATGAGCCTGATGGCAAAGGCTAAATATGAACAGTATCGGGATGCAAAACTCCAGGTATATTTTGATGTCCAGCGAACCTGGTACGAGTTGTTCAAAATCAAAAAAGAGATCGCAATTTCTGAAAAAAACATAGAGATCCTTAAAACAATTGAACGACTGGCTATAATTAAGTTTAAATCGCCTGCGTCAGGACAAGCAGTACCATCATCCGGAAACGGTGCACCTTCGGGTAATTCCCTTCAGAATTCGCCGGGTAATTCCTCTTCAATGGATATGGCAGGGAATCAGGGAAACAGCATAACCATACCATCTGCCGGCAATTCGTCTTCAATGCAAAACAGCACAATGGGAATATCTGCATCAGGCTCAGGGCTTGCCGACATTTACAGGATCCAGATTGAAGAAGGCGAACTGGAAAACAGCATTTCTCTTCTCAGGAGCAGGGAGCAAACTACAAAAGCCTTGTTTAACAGCTATTTGAACCGTCCTCCCATGGCCCCGGTATTTACAGTTGAAATTTTGATTCCCGATTCATTGGGTTTTACTGTAGAAGCAGTTTATGACTCAGTCAGAACCAGAAATCCAATGCTCATTATGCAAGACCTTGAGCGACAATCATTATCAGCAAGAAAGAAAATGGCGACGGCGATGGGTTATCCGATGGTCGGCCTTGGTATGAATTACTCGGTGATCAGCAAGAATGAAATGTCCTCTTCTGCCATGAATGGTAATGATATGATAATGCCAATGCTGACAATAACCCTCCCCGTGTACAGAAAAAAGTACAAGGCCCTGAAAGATGAAGCTGATCTGCTCTATGCCTCCTCTGCTCAAAACTCTGAGGCAACCGCGAATTCCCTTGGTAACGAATATTACCGGGCTGTTCAATCCTACGAAGATGCGAGTCGACGAAAAAAACTTTTTGAGAACCAATATTTACTTGCATCAAAACTGCTTGACCTTATGCTGAAAAGCTTCTCAGGATCAACATCAGGCCTTACTGAAGTGCTTCGTGTACATCAGCAAGCACTTGACTATGAACTAAAACAAACTGAAGCTATTGTTGACCTGAATACTTCAGTAGCCTGGCTCAGACGTCTGATGGCATCTGCAACTGTCCAATAATCTATTAAGAACTCGAAAATGAAACTGAATAAATTATTCTCAAACCGATATATAAATTCCGGACTGATACTTATACTTGGCATACTGATCGGCCGAGTGGTTTTTTCTCCTTCTCAAAATAAAGATGAAACTCACATGTCGTCAGAGGCAGTCTCCCAACCGGCGGTATGGACCTGTTCGATGCATCCGAACATAAAAATTGAACAGCCGGGCAAGTGCCCTATTTGCGGAATGGACCTTATTCCTCTTACTCAGAGCAGCGGAGCAGTTTCTGATCCGGATGCTATCCAACTGACACCTGAAGCGGCAAGTCTTGCAGAAGTAGAGACTACTATTGTTACAAAAGAAGTATCTGTAAAGGAAGTGCGGCTATATGGGAAAGTACAGGCTGATGAAAGGTTGCTGCAGAATCAGTCGGCTCACATTTCAGGGCGAATTGAACGACTTGCCGTCAATTTCACAGGAGAGTCTGTTGAAAAGGGACAGGTGCTTGCTGTTATCTATTCTCCGGAGCTTATTACCGCGCAGCAGGAATTGATCGAATCGGCCAAAACAAAACTAGTCCTGCCTGAAATTTATGAAGCGGCAAAAGAGAAACTTAGCCGGTGGAAATTATCTGATAATCAGATCAGCCTGATTGAAAACACCGGAACCCCGGTTACAAACGTTGAGATTATTTCAAATACTTCCGGCATTGTAATGGCAAGGAGAGTTAACGATGGCGACTACATAACTGCGGGTACAATTCTTTATGAAGTAGCAGACCTCTCACGGGTTTGGGTGGTATTTGATGCATACGAAACCGACCTTCAGTTCCTGAAAAAAGGCAATAAGGTGTCATTTACTATGCAGGCATTTCCGGGTGATGAATATTCAGGAAGGATAGCCTTTATCGATCCTGTCATTGATCCGGTTATGAGGGTTGCAAAAGTGCGGGTCGAAACCGGAAATGCCTCAGGAAGGTTCAAGCCTGAGATGTTCGCAACCGGCATTGTTGAATCGGCACCTGATCAGTACATGAATGATATTACAATACCACTCTCGGCAGTTTTATGGACTGGCAAACGTTCAATAGTATATGTAAAACAGCCCGAAACCAGAGAACCGGTTTTTAAGCTCCGCGAGATAGGATTAGGTCCGATTGTTGGAACAAGTTACGTTGTAACTGACGGGTTATCGGTAGGTGAGGAAATTGTCACAAACGGCACCTTCAGTGTCGATGCTGCTGCTCAGCTGGAAGGGAAACCCAGCATGATGAATATCCCTCAACCGGATGACACGAACTTTGAACATACATCATTTCACGTATCCGGGAAATGTGAAATGTGCAAGGATAGGATCGAGAAAACAGTTTTATCGCTGGATGGAGTAAAAGAGGCAAGGTGGAATATAGAAACGGGAGAACTGGCCCTTGCATTCGATAACAGCAAAGCTGACCTCATGGCAATACACAGGAGCATTGCCGCAAAAGGACATGATACCTCAATGATTAAAGCCGATGATGATATTTATAATGCCCTTCCTGAATGCTGCCTATACAGAAAATAGTCCTGAGGATTCGCTGAACAAACAAGTATCATAAACGTTAAAAGGTAACTACGAAACACAATTGACTATATTTGCAGTACCGTCATAAATACTGAAATTTCAGGAACCGGATAAATAAAATTAACGGATGGAAGATAAGCTTACCAGATTAAAAGAAAATCTGACAAAATACAAAAGCGCCGTAATTGCCTTTTCAGGCGGAGTCGACAGCACTTTTCTTGCAAGGGTTGCCAAAGATGCTTACGGTGATAAACTCATGCTGATAACCGCTACTTCAAGCACCTATCCTTTTTATGAGCTTGATGAGGCGAAATCTCTTGCATCTCTTCTTGGGATAAGCCATAAAATAATAGTGTCGGAAGAAATAGATATCCCGGGTTACGCCGACAATCCCCCCGACAGATGTTACTACTGCAAAAGTGAATTATTCGGGAAAATAGCATTTATCGCCGCTTCTGACGGATACGAAGTTATCTTCGATGGCAGTAATGCCGATGATCTGAAGGACTTCCGTCCCGGGATGAAGGCAAAAAGCGAAAAGGGTGTTATTTCGCCTCTGGCTGAAGCAGGCTTTACAAAAAATGACATCAGGAAATACTCCTCGGAATATAATCTGCCTACCGCAACTAAGCAATCATATGCCTGCCTGGCCTCACGTTTCCCCTACGGAGAGAAAATAACGAAGATCAAACTCGACAGGCTGGCATCGGCAGAATTTGAGGTAAGAAATATGGGATTCAGCCAGTTCAGGATCAGGAGCCATGAAAATCTGGCAAGGTTCGAATTCGACCCTTCCGAGATGGATAAGGCATGGGCTATCAGGGACAAACTTTCGGAAATATGCAAAAAATCGGGATTCAACTATATCACAATAGATCTTGATGGTTACAGAACCGGTTCAATGAATGAGGTACTTTCAGAAACGGTTAAAAAAGGATATCAGTTACTCAAATAAAACAAATTAACAGGAACTATCACAGAGAGACACAGAGATACGTTTTGTTGTAATTTGCCTCTGTGTAACTCTGTGTAACTCTGTGAAACCTCTGTGGAACTCTGTGTAACTTAAAATCAGATATCATCAAAAAGAAGAAGCTGCCTGTCCTCAAAATCTTCATTCTCGAGATTTGAAACTGTAACTCCCAGCAGTCTTATCCTCGTACCTTCCAGTGAAAGCGACTTTCTTATTTCCGTAACCTCGCGGTGAAGGGTTTGAAAATCCCGGATATAATGAGGGAGTGTTCTGCTGCGCGTTACCTGCCGGAAATCGGAAAACTTAACTTTAACCGTGATTGTTCTTCCCGTGCTCCCTGCACTTTCAAGTCGTTCCATGAGTTCCATTTCAACTTTGTAGAGCTCAGCAATGATCTCAAACGGCGTAGTCAGATCCTTCTCATAGGTAAGTTCGGTGCCAACCGATTTCCTTTCCTGTGAGGGCTCTACCGGACGATTATCCTTTCCCCTGACGATATCAAAAAAGAAGACACCCGCCTTCCCGAAATTCCTGACAAGCGACACCATATCCCATGTTCTGAGGTCCGAGCCCATATGAATGCCCAGCTTGTGCATCTTCTGAGCCGTTACCTTTCCAATTCCATAGAATTTCTCAACCGGGAGGGCAAGGATGAATTTCTCAGCTTCCTCGGGAGCGATAACAAATAAACCATCCGGCTTATTTATATCGGAAGCTATCTTTGCCAGAAATTTATTTACAGATATTCCCGCCGAAGCCGTAAGTCCAGTCCTGTCTTTTATTTCGCTTCTTATCTCTTTTGCAATAAGGGTTGCTGAGCCGATATTCTTCTTATCCTCTGTAACATCGAGGAATGCCTCATCAATAGACAATGGCTCAACAAGATCGGTATATTCCCTGTAGATATCAAACACAGATGCAGAGATCTCGCGGTACCTGTCGAAACTATGCCTGACAAAGATAAGATCGGGACAAAGACGCTTTGCTATAACGGAAGGCATTGCCGATCTGACGCCGAATTTCCTGGCCTCATAACTGGCAGCTGCAACAACGCTTCTTTCGCCGCTCCCGCCTACTGCAACAGGTTTTCCTCTCAGTTCAGGATGATCGAGCTGCTCCACCGACGCAAAAAACGCGTCCATATCTATATGAATGATCTTTCTCACAGGTGTTTAAAAAAAATTCGGAGTGTCTAAAGTCCGGAGTGTCTAAAGTTGATCTGGCTCATGAAGTGTCCTCAGAAATAACTCTTGACACTCCAAACTTCAGACAATTTAGGCACTTTTAACACTTTAGTCACTTTCAGGGCAAATCTACCAAGAAAATCCTTTGATTATTGGCTAACATTAGTGAACATTGCAGGATAATTCAACCGGAACGATTTGGAAACAGGATCAGAAAAAAAAATCAGGCTCTTTGCGCTTGTACTGACTAATCACAGGCTGTGGGGAAGCATCCTTTTGCCATACATAATAGTAAGGGATAAAGATAAGGGATATTACAGGCTTTCAGAGTGTCTCTCCCCCTTTCCCAATACTGACACTTTAAGTACTCTCACAGAAGAAGAGAGGGAAATTATTAAAATAATCAACGAATATTCCGACAGGAATCTGTTCAAAATATTTTCGAAGGAAAAGAATGTGAAGGAATTTCTAGAGAAGGTAACTCCTGAAAAAATCGAGAAATTCATAAGGCCAAGCATTGAGAAAAGAATATACAAAAGCCTTCTTATATCGAGAGACGAAAACATCCCTGTTTGTCACCAGCGTTCCCGTACATCGACCCTTCATGCCGAAGACCGGGTCTCGCTCAATGAAGAAACTGCTTATCCTGTATTCCGTTTTGTAAGAACTTCAGAGCAGACAACATATAATCTGAGTATCGAATCGGCGGGCAAGCTTATTAACATGAAGAAGAATACCGTCGAAATAATCTGCAACTCACCATGTGTTATAAGAGACGACAAGCGTATTCTGTTCGTTTCCGATGTGGATGGTTCAAAGCTTAAGCCTTTTCTTATCAAAGACCATATTCTCATTCCCAAACAGACTGAAATCAGATATTACAGTGGCTTTGTTGTGAACGCTGTTAATAACTTCAAGGTTCAGGCGACAGGATTTGAAATTATCAGGTTCGAACCTCCCAAGAAGGCAGTACTGGATATGGAAATAGGATTCAGTGGCATACCTGTGCTAATCCTTAGTTACGACTATAATGGCAACAAAATATTTGCAACTGAACCATCATCCTCATTTACACTGTTTGAACACGAGGAAGATAATTTCAGATTTCTGAAATATCAGCGTGATTTTGATTGGGAAAAGAAGTGCCGGCAGGAATTGGGCGAGCTGGGTTTCTTTTCGGACGATGATGTGAACTTTTTCGCAATCGCCAACAACAACAAACCGAAAGATGATATCTATTCCCTGATCGAATCCGTCAACCAAAACTATTATGAGATTACGGGATCGGGATTCAGCCTGAACGCAAAATTCGACCAGAGATATAATCTGAAACCTGTTACAGTTGAAATGAGCAGCCGGATCGAGAATGACTGGTTCGACCTTAAGGCCATTGTAAAAGTAGGTGACCTTGAAATTCCTTTCAGCAGTCTCAGGAAAAATATTCTGGGAGGTATCAGGGAATACGCACTCCCCGACGGGACCATAGTTATTCTGCCACAAACGTGGTTTGCACGGTACAAGAACATTTTCGAATTCGGAAAGATCACCGATGATTCCCTGAGGATCCATAAGCAGCATTTTTCCCTCCTTGCAGGGATATTTGCTGAAGAGGGCGGCACCCCGTTCGAAAGGCTTGAAAAACTGCTGTCGAAGGATCAGATACCTGCTATAAATCCTCCTGAAGGTCTTAAATGCCAGATGAGGCAGTATCAGGCCGATGGTCTTAACTGGCTTAATTTTCTTCAGACTGCAGGCCTTGGCGGCTGCCTCGCCGATGACATGGGTCTTGGGAAAACCATCCAGACAATAGCCCTGCTACTGTACAATAAAGAACAACAGTTACTTCAAAGTGCATCAGATGCCACTCTTTCCTTACCTGGATCTGGCGGCAATGCCAAAAGACTTACTTCACTTATAATAATGCCGGCATCGCTGGTTTATAACTGGGAGAGCGAAATAGAAAGGTTCGCCCCTACAATGAAAATATGCAGTTACAAAGGCAACCAGAGGAAAAAATCAACCTCATATTTTCATAATTACGACATCATCCTTTCAAGCTATCATACTGTTCGTCAGGATATTGAACTTTTTAATTCATTCCAGTTCCATTATATCATCCTCGATGAGAGTCAGGTTATCAAAAACCCTGCTTCGATGCTGTACAGGACAGTTACAAGGCTCAAATCGGAATTCAAGCTTGTTCTTACCGGAACACCGGTAGAAAATTCTCTTACAGATCTATGGACCCAGCTTAATTTCGTGAATCCCGGACTGCTTGGAGAACTTTCTTTCTTCAGGAGGGAATATGCCAAGCCTATTGAAACTCTGGGCGACGATGAAAAGGAGGATAAACTACGGAAAATAATTCATCCTTTTATTCTCAGACGCACCAAGGATATGGTTGCGAGCGACCTTCCCCCGATTACGGAACAAACTGTTTTCTGCGACATGACCGAAGAGCAGTTCAAACTATATGATGAGGAGAAATCTGCTGTAAGGAACAGCATCCTTAAGAATATTGAATCAAATGGTCTTGAGAAATCAGCAATCATGGTTCTGCAGGGACTGATGAAGCTAAGGCAGATATCAAACCACCCGGTATTGTCATTTGAAAATTACGCAGGCGGATCGGGCAAGTTCGAGACAGTTCTTCAGGATATGGAGAGCGTTATCTCGGAAGGACATAAGATCCTGGTTTTTTCCTCCTTTGTGAAACACCTGGAACTTTATGCAGATGAACTTAAGAAGAAAAGAATCAGGTTTTCTATTCTCACAGGGTCAACCATCGACAGGGAGAAAATTGTGAACGAATTCCAGGATGATCCTGAAAACAAGATTTTCCTCATTTCTCTAAAAGCCGGCGGCGTAGGTCTCAACTTAACCGCTGCCGACTATGTCTTCATCCTCGACCCCTGGTGGAATCCTGCGTCGGAGATGCAGGCTATGAACCGTGCCCACAGGATAGGTCAGGATAAGAGCGTGTTCGTTTACCGTTATATTACAGGAGAAACAATCGAGGAAAAGATCATAAGGCTTCAGGAGAAAAAATCGAAACTTGCGGATACATTCATAACCAGCAACAACCCGCTTAAAGATCTTGATATACAGCACATTCTCAACATTATCGGCTAATAAATGAAATCATGAAAGTACTTGGAATCAACTGCAGCCCGCGTAAAGGAGGAAACACTGAAATTCTTATTAAAGAGGTCTTTAAGGCGCTTGAAAAGGAAGGCATTAAAACCGAATTTTTTCAGCTCGGGGGCAAGAAAGTAGCAGGTTGTATTGCATGCATGAAATGCCGGAAAAAGCAGGATGGCTTCTGTCATCAGAAGAATGATGTCATTAATGAATGTATAGAGTTGATGATGAATGCCGATGCAATTATTATTGGATCTCCCGTTTATCAGGCAGATCTTTCAGCCGATGCAAAAGCTCTCCTTGAGGTTGCAAGCTATGCATTAAGGGCATCGGGAAGTCCTCTGAAACACAAGGTGGGGGCGGCAGTGATTGCCGTCAGGAGAGCAGGAGCTATTCATGCTTTCGACAGCATAAACCATTTCTTTCTGGTGAATGAAATGATTGTCCCGGGTTCCTCCTATTGGAATATCGGGATCGGCAGGGAGAAAGGCGAGGTGCTTAAAGATGAGGAGGGGATGAAGACCATGAAAGTTCTGGGGGAAAATATGGCCTGGCTTATGGAAAAGATAAACGACAAAAGTAAAAAGACAAAAGCCGGGAGCAATAAGAAGAAAAAGAAGAAGGCTGGGGAAAAAGATGAAGAGATTAAGAATTCAATTGATGAAAAATAAAAAGAAAGCCGGCCCAATGAAGCCGGCTTTCTTTATTATTGTACCCAGGAGCATTAAACTTGTCTAGTAGTCATCACGCTCCACATAATGTGTATGAAGAAGCTCGTGCGACTTATGGCTGTTAGGACTTTCGAGAAACTCCTCATAGATCGCCTTCACCTCAGGATTATCATGTGATTTACGAAGGACCATATGTGCATCTTCGGAGTAAATAGCCTTCATCCTGTTCTTCCTTATCTCTACGTTTGTAGGAATAGGTTGTCCGCCTCCGCCGATACAACCTCCGGGACACGCCATTATTTCTACGAAGTGGTAAGGAGCTCTTCCTTCACGGGTCATCTTCATTATCTTATTGGCGTTAACAAGGCCGTGGGCAATAGCAACCTTAAGTTCAGCGCCCTCAAGGAATTTCCATGCCTCGACGCACCCTTCAATCTTAATAGTAGCCTCCTTTACACCCTCCATGCCCCTCACCGGAATTATGTTCAGATTTCCGAAAGGCACTTCGCGGCCGGTTACAATTTCGTAAGCAGTACGCAGAGCGGCCTCCATAACACCTCCGGTGGCACCAAAAATAACGGCTGCACCGGTAGATTCGCCCATTATAGAGTCATAATTCGATTCCTCCAGGTTTTTGAAATCAAGTCCTGCCTGTTTAATCATTACTGCAAGTTCACGGGTTGTGAGGACATAATCCACATCCTTGTATCCGCTCGATCTCATCTCGGGTCTGTCGGCCTCAAACTTCTTGGCTGTGCAAGGCATAATTGACACTGAGACTATCTTTGAAGGATCAATGTTCCTTTTCTTTGCATAATAGGTCTTGGCAAGAGCTCCGAACATCTGCTGAGGCGATTTGCAGGTTGACAGGTTTGGAAGGAATTCAGGAAATTTATGTTCAATGAATTTTATCCACCCCGGAGAACAGGAGGTAAACATCGGAAGAGAAACTTTTGTGTCTCCATCTACGAGTGCTTTTTTGAGCCTTGTAAGCAGTTCTGTGCCCTCTTCCATAATTGTCAGGTCAGCAGAAAAGTCGGTGTCGAGCACTGAATTGAATCCCAGTTGCTTCAGAGCTGTTACCATTTTACCGGTAACTCTTTCGCCCGGATCGTATCCGAGATCTTCTCCCAGGGCAACCCTTACGGCAGGAGCCGTCTGAACAACAACATGCTTGTCAGGATCATAGATGGCATCCCATACCTGATCTATATAGGTTTTCTCTACAAGAGCTCCTGTAGGGCATCGGTTCACGCACTGGCCGCAATTGGTGCATACCACGTGGCTCATTGGTCTGTCGTGGAAGGAAGAGATCTTCTGATGCGCGCCCTTGTTGGCTACCGAGATGGCTGAAACTTGCTGAAGCTCCGAACAGGTCCTGACGCAGCGCTGACACCTGATGCACTTGCTGTCATCCTTAGAGAATGATGGAGAAGACCTGTCAATATTTATGGCATGATCTTCAATAAGACTCAGGAAAATGTGATCGCCAAATGCAAATTCATTTGCAAGCGACTGAAGCTCACAATTCTGATTTTTATAGCACTTGGTACAATCCGACCTGTGCTCGGAAAGCAGCAATTCTACAATATGCTTTCGTGCATTTCTTACCTTAAGTGTATTGGTATGGATATCCATTCCTTCCGCAGCGGGGGTTGCACAAGAGGCAATAAGGGTTCTGGCTCCGGTCTGCTCAACAACGCAAACACGGCAGTTGCCGGCCACGCAAAGATCATCGTGGTTGCATAAAGTGGGAATATTGATGTTCAGCGTCTTGGCTGCTGCAAGAACTGTGGTTCCCTCTTCCACTGTTACCTTCTTATCATTTATTAAAAGATTTATCATGATTAATTTTTTTTGAATGGTTGATTAATAGATGATCTCTTCCCTGAAGTTGCCGACTATCGATTTAAAAGCATTTCCAACCGACTGGCCCAGTCCGCATTTTGCTGCAATCTTCATAGTATCGGCAAGTTTGGTAAGTTCGTTCAGGTAGGTTGACTTTGCTTCGCCTTTCTTAACTTTTTCAACACCCTTAAGCAACTGCTGGCAGCCAACCCTGCATGGGGTACACTGACCACATGATTCCTCAGCAAAAAAGTCAAGGTAGTTGTGAAGTACATTATACATCGATCTGGAGCTGTTGAATAGCTTCATCGACCCGCCCGTCGGAACGCCTTCAAATCCTATGATGGTCTCAGCAAATTTTTTCCTCGGGACACAAAATCCTGAAGCGCCACCGACCTGGACAGCCTTGGTATCACCGTCGCCAAATTCATCAACAAACTGGAGTACCGTCATTCCAAGTTCAAGTTCGAAAATACCCGGAGTTGGGGTATCGCCTGAGACTGAAAACACCTTCGATCCGCGTGAGTCTTTTGTCCCGTAACTGATGAATTTTTGCGGGCCATGATTTATTATCATCATAGCTGTTACCAATGTTTCCACATTATTAATGGAAGTAGGCTTACCGTATACTCCCGATACGGTCGGATATGGAGGCTTGTTACGGGGTTCACCCCTCCTGCCTTCAATCGATTCAAAAAGCGCACTCTCCTCGCCGCAAATATATGCGCCGCTTCCCATTTTATACTCTATTTCAAAATCAAAACCGATCTCTTTTATCAACTTGTGAAATGCTTCAAGCTCCGGCATCAGTTTTGGAAGAAGGTACCTGTATTCACCACGAAGGTATACAATTCCTTTTTTTGCTCCGATCGCCTTCCCTGCAATTACCATTCCTCCATGTACCTTATTCGATACCCTGTCGAGTATTTCGCGGTCTTTAAAAGTCCCTGGTTCTCCTTCATCGGCATTGCATACTACATATTTATCGGGACTATTCTCTGCAGCAGTATATTTCCATTTTAGACCGGTGGGGAATCCTGCCCCTCCCCTGCCTTTAAGACCAGAGTCAAGCATATCCTGAATGATCCCGGCCTGGGTCATATTAAAGGCCTTTTTGAGGACCTCTGTATTGTCAATTTTTTCGAAAATCAGGTCAACCTTAGTTAATTCTTTGTTTTCCATAGCTTACAGGATAATTATTTTTGCATGTAATCTTTAATGATCGCGCTTACCTTTTCCGGTGTCAGCTCTGTATATGGCATCTCGTTAATAAGAATTGCCGGAGCCTTATGACACCAACCGATGCAGTTGGTCTCAACAAGGCTGAATTGCCTGTCAGTGGTTGTTTCACCGACTCTGATCTTAAGTATATCTTCTAGTGTCTGAATGATATCACTTTTACCTTTCATTGAGCATGTAATTGTCTTACAAACTCTTATAACATACTTGCCTTTCACATTGGTTTCGAGAAAGGTGTAAAACGAAGCAGTTCCGTAAACCTCAGCAGCTGAGATATCCAGTTCCCTGGCAACTTCTACCATAGCTTCATCTGTGAGATAATTGTGCTTCTGCACAATACCCTGGAGAATAGGCATAAGGCTTTCCCTCACACGACCGTGTTTATCGGACAATTCCCTGACTAAATTTCCTACCTGATACATTTCTAATTGTTTTTAGATATTTAACTTTATTTTACTTATAATATTTACTCTTGCTGATGCTCAAATTTCTGCTGTTAATTTAATAACAATACTTTTAAAAAAACAACTGAAATGTCATTACTATCAATTTAGAATGAAAATAAAGTAAAACAATCACTGTTATAACAATAACAGAAAAAACATTACATCTATCGTAATGGCCTGTTTCACAAGGTAATAAAAAATAAAAAAGAGACAGGTCTGAACCTGTCTCTGCAAATTTATCAATTAGTTAAATTTTGTTATTTTTATTTTACAACCGGAATGGTGCTAAGAAGTTTAATGCTTTTGACATTTGAATAATCATACTGGAACAATCCGTCATCCCCGATCAGTACGAGAACATTTCCTAGCGGGATAACGTCAAATGCCTTTATACCACCATAGGTGTATATCAGATGATCTGCAATTTTAAGCGGATCGGATGCATCGAATACCTTAAGCCCGGATGTGCCGTCGCAGATGAAAAGAAGATCCCCGCTCTTGCCAAGGCCATAAGGATTTACAAGAGGATAGGTTATAAGCTGAACGGGGGCATTAATATTTTTAATATTGACTACATCGAGCGTGTTCAGATTGCCGCCGCAGTTGGTTCCCGTTCTAAGAGTCACATAGGCAAGGGTATCGTCCACAATCACCGGATCACAACTCCTGGCATGCCTGAAAAACGACTGGGAGACAGGCGATGTGGGATTTGTAATATCATAGATTACCATCCCTGTGGTTGTGCCCAGGAACATGTTTTTTTCAGTCAGGAACATTGTTTCAACATTCCACCCTGCATAAATATCATTGATTTTTACCGGAGCTACTTTATTTGTGATATCAAATATTTTTAAAGTATTCTGGTCGACAGCATATAGTACCTTATCCTTAATCCCGAACCGGGCCATTGAACCACCTGCTCCGATTCCGCTTCCGCTAACACCCGAGGAAGCTCCTGACGAATTCACATCAGTCATGAAGGCAATGCCTCCTTTATAAAAATATACAGGATAGGGATTTGGATTATTATATATTTTCTCCTTAATAATTCTGAGTTCCCAGTCAATAACGACCCCTTTATTAATATCAACATAGCCCGATGGATATTTGGTGTCGGGCACTGGGGGAACTGTATAGGGAAGTATATCCTTCACCCTGCCAACTTCATGAATATTGTTTATGTCCTCCACATCGATTACCACAAGGTCAACATAACTGTCGGCATAAAGAATATAACCTGCCATGGAAATGTCGACAACACCGGGTACTTTCACAAAGGCCTTTTTCACCGGGGATGCCGGAATTGTATTGTCAAAAACATGTATTCCCTTCAGCTCCTCTACTATAAATATATAACTATCCTTGAAGTAGATCTTTCCGGGGTTTTTAAGATCCACATTCTGGACTTCCGTCACAGCTTCTCTTAAATCGCCGTAAGGCAGGTAAACAGGAGCATAGCCGGTATATTCCTTAACAGTTAAATCCTCACACGAAAAAAATAAAGGAGAAGAGAGGAAAATAAGTACTATAATTGGAACGATTTTTGCTTTCATAGTGACAGGTTTAGTTTCAGAAAATAAATGAAACAAAAATCATGCTAAACTATTAACTCCTGAAAAAATTACCATGAAAAAATCACTTTTAGTCTTATTTCTGATATCGGGTCTCTTTTTCAGCCTCTCGGCACAGAAATCGAAGGATGTACTCTACCTTAAAAACGGCAGTAAAATCTTCGGAAAGCTTATGGAAGCTTCGGACACCCAGTACAAAATCAAAACAAACGACGGCAGCATCTTTATCTATCCCCTGGCCGAAGTTGACAGGTTCATAAATGAGGCAGTTGCATTTGAAGGGAGAAAGACAACCGGACCGGGATTTGCGCTTGAAGGAGGGTTTCTTGTCGGGGCACAGAATAGTGAATATGATGCTCCCTTCAGTTTTAACTTTCAGGGCAATCTCACTAAAAACACAAAAAACATCTTCGGAATTGGCTCAGGTGTTGAATACATTGGTCAGGCCTTCATTCCGGTTTTTGTTGAGTACAAAAGACTTGCATCCGACAAGAAAACTACACCATTTATTTTTGTCAGAACAGGAAAAATATTGCATCTCACAGGCGAAGAAGGCAATACAGATAATTTCTATCCTCAGTACGACTATAGCAAATCATACAAGGGAGGTTTTACGATGACTCTGGGAACAGGTATATCGTGGATAAAGAACGATATGGAAACCTACCTGAGCTTTGCTTACAGGAATGCCTATTACAGCTACACCCAGCTCAATTATAACAATCAGAGAGCCACTTACAGGAACACCCTGAACAGGCTTGAAATAAAATTCGGTTTCAGGTTCTGAAAAAAAAATAAATACCTCGTATGTAATACTTAAATCAAGCTAAAAAGTATTGACACAGATTGAATAATTTCGTACCTTGGATGGAGAGTTGCAATTTAAGTTTCAATCCCATTAATAAAGGAGGTAAATTATGGCAGTACAATATCTTTGCAAGGTATGCAGGGGAGTACTTAATGTAAAAACTTCAATCGTTGTTGCCGCAGCCAAAATTGGTAACCGTTCACAAAGAGGGCTGATATATCTCAACCCGGAAATAGGCAATTACACTACTACCACTCATCCGTCTTTTCAGATAAGGGAAGGAGAAGAATGTGTTTACACCTGCCCTATCTGTTCGGCACAATTAAACAGCATGAAGTATATTCATCTGGTAAGGATAATAATGATCGATGAAAACGGGAAGGAATACAATATTTATTTTTCCGGCATCGCAGGCGAGAAATGCACCTATAAAATAAGAGGGCATAAGATTGAAGAGGAAAAAGGGCCGGATGTAAAGATCTATAATAAGTATTTCGAAGTACCTGAGGAGGACAGGAAATATCTTTAGAGACCAAACGAATGGCTCTCCGGAACAGGCACTAAAACCTCCACCCTTGTTCCGGCATAGATTCCCCCGTCTGAATTTATCTCTGATATATTGTATTTTATCGGCTTATCATTCATTTGGTTTAATATCCCGAATATTTCGTTTATCAGACTGAGCCTCTGAGCTGTCGTCCTGCCTATGCCCCCACTGACTGACCTTTTTATGCCATTGTCTTCGACGGTCAATTTAAGGTAACCGTTATCTCTTTCTATGTTTATCTTTAACATGCCCTGGCCGGCAAGAGGTAAAATTCCATAATTAACTGAGCTCTCGACAAAGGTCTGTACAATGAACTTTGGAATCTGTTCCTTCTGGGTTACACCCTCGCCGATATTAATTTCATACATCAGTTTTTCGCAAAACCTAAGCTTTTCGAGCTCCAGATAGGTATTTACCAATTCCATCTCATCAGAAAGGCTCCTGTAAATATCTTCAGAATCATTGAAAATTTTCCTCAGAAGCTGGGTGAATTTTATCATATAATCATAGGCTTTCTCTTTGTCGTCAAGATAAATGAGCGACGCTACAGTATTCAGAATGTTGAAAATAAAATGGGGATCCAACTGTGCCTTTAATCCCTGAAGCTGAATCGATTTAAGATTAAGATTCATAGCTTCCCTCTTTTCCCTGCGGTTGATCTCTTTTTCGACTATTATTCTGACGATAATTGTAAAAATGAGCAAAAGAAAATAGACTGATATGCAAATAAGCAATTCTGAAAAGTAACTTAAGGGAAATTTCAGAAAAAGGAGAAATACAATAATGACTGTTGAAGGGGCCGCGGCTAAAAATGCGGATGAAGAACAGATACTTTTTATCAGTGAAACTGATTTCATTAGCTATAGTATATCAAGATCTTTCAGAAGATGCCTGGGGATTTTCACCATTGCGCTTTCATTGTTTCTTACCAGCGTCACCTGGCATTCCTTGCGGTCGATCATTGTAACATACTCGAAATTGATTATATGCGATCGGCCAATCCTTATAAACCCCACACCAGGAAGAAGTTCCTCAACCTTGCCGAGGTTCATTGAACAAAGTAGCTGCTTGGTTCCTGTACATATCGTAGTATAATTTCCGTCGGCTTTGCAGTATAGTATTGATGCCGGATTAATAAAAATAGTACCGGTTCTTGTATTTACTCGTATTCTGGGAATCTGTTCCTTATGAGCCAATGTCTCCGCTTTCTTCCCCACAACCTCCTCCTGCTCCTTTTTCCTTTCGGCAAATTTCACCACACACTGCTTTAATTCCTTCCGGTTCACCGGTTTAAGGATATAGTCGAAAGCTTCTTTTTTAATGGCTTTTATTGCAAAATGGTCAAAGGCTGTTACAAAAACAATACCGGGTTTGCTTTTTTTCTCAGGAAGCTGGCTGATAAATGAAAAACCATCCATTCCCGGCATTTTAATGTCAACAAAGATCAGATCAGGATCGTAAAGTATAAGTTCTTCAAGTGCTTCCAGCCCCGAAGCAGCGAGCCTGATATCCTCAAAATACAGGGTCTCCTCCAGCAACTTCTCCAGTAGATTTCGTGCACCTGCCTCATCATCGACGATTAAAGCACTCAATTTTTGTTCCATGTCCCCGGATGCTTTCTCAATTCAGGTTAAATGTACAAAAATAATTAAAAGAAGACCACTAACCATAAACAATCTTTTTAGTCTCACCGATTAATTCTATTTTTGTTACCGTGAACCATAACCCTAAAGCTGAAATTAATGAATACCGAAGTAAACAAAAGAGCTGCCGATAATATCAGGATTCTTGCTATGTCGATGGTTGAGAAATCAAAATCGGGCCATCCCGGAGGAGCCATGGGCGGGGCCGATTTCATTCATATACTCTTTTCTGAATTCCTTAATTTTGATCCCTCCGACCCCTCATGGATTAACCGCGACAGATTCTTTCTTGATCCCGGCCATATGTCGCCAATGCTTTATTCGGTACTAACGCTTACAGGCCATTTTACCACTGAAGAACTGAAAAGCTTCAGGCAGTGGGGAAGCCCTACTCCCGGCCATCCTGAACTCGACGTAATGAGGGGTGTGGAAAACACCTCAGGCCCACTGGGACAAGGACATACAATGGCAGTAGGCGCTGCAATTGCAGAACGTTTTCTTGCTTCAAGGTTCGGGGAGCTATTCTCTCATAAGACTTTTACATTTATCTCAGATGGGGGTGTACAGGAGGAGATCTCTCAAGGCGCAGGACGAATCGCAGGATTCCTTGGCCTGAATAACCTTGTTATGTTCTATGACTCCAATGACATCCAGCTTTCAACTGAGACAAGGTCCGTAACCTGTGAGGATACTGCAATGAAATACCAGTCGTGGGGATGGAATGTTATTAAGATCAATGGAAATGACCAGCTGCAGATCCGTCAGGCTCTTTCATCTGCTGTTGCCGAGAAACAGAAACCCACTATTATAATCGGAAAAACAATCATGGGAAAAGGGCTGCTCGACAGCCAGGGAAATTCCTTTGAAGGAAAAACCTCCACTCATGGCATGCCGGTAAGCGAAGCAGGGGGATCATTCGAAAAATCACTTGTCAACCTTGGTGGTGATATTTCAGACCCATTTCTGATATTTGAAGATGTAAAAAAGCATTATTCCAATGTGCTTTCCGAAAAAATCAGGAAAGCTGCAGAATGGAAAGGGTTGAAAGCCACCTGGGCTCAGGAAAATAAAGAAGCTGATCAGAAACTGAATGCTTTTTATTCAGGAGGAATCCCTCCTATTGATTTCAAAGCGGTTAAGCAAAAAGAAGGTTCTGCAACAAGGACTGCCTCGGCAGCCCTCCTGGGAATTTTCGCGACGAGTATTGAAAATATGATTGTTGCCTCAGCCGATCTCGCGAACTCCGATAAGACTGACGGGTTCCTGAAAAACACCCATCCGTTTGTTAAAGGTGATTTTTCGGGAGCATTTCTTCACGCAGGTGTTTCAGAACTTACAATGGCATCAATTATGAACGGGATGGCGCTTCACGGTGGGGTTATACCCGCCTGCGGCACCTTCTTCGTATTTTCCGATTATATGAAACCGGCACTGAGGCTTGCCTGTCTCATGGGTCTGCCTGTTAAATACATCTGGACTCACGATGCTTTCCGCGTTGGAGAAGACGGCCCTACCCATCAGCCTGTTGAACAGGAAGCCCAGCTGCGCCTTATGGAACACCTGAAAAACCACCATGGAGAAAACAGCATGGTTGTACTCCGGCCAGCCGATTCCACCGAAACAACTGTTGCCTGGAAGATGGCTCTTGAAAATACCAAAACTCCTACTGCACTTATACTCTCAAGACAGAACATAAAAGACCTCAGCTCAGATTCGGGTGACAGGTATTCCGATGCCCTTAAATCAGAATTCGGAGCATATGTTGCAGCCGATTGTCAGGGAATGCCCGACGTTATTCTGGTAGCAAGCGGTTCTGAAGTATCATCCCTTGCAGAAGGTGCTGAACTTTTAAAAACAGACGGAATTAAAGTAAGAATTGTATCAGCTCCCTCGGAGGGTCTGTTCAGGAACCAGTCTGAAGACTACCGCAAATCAGTAATTCCCGATAATATACCCATTTTCGGACTTACAGCAGGACTTTCAGTAACACTTCAGGGACTTGTCGGCCCGAAAGGCATAATCTGGGGCATGAATAGCTTCGGCTACTCAGCGCCCTACAAAATTCTCGATGAGAAGTTCGGTTTTACCGCTGAAAACGTTTATAAACAGGTTACAGAATACCTTGCAGATTACAAAAAGTAATCTGCTATTTTTAAGACTGAACCACCAACATCTTTGATCTCTGTGATCACTGTGATCTCTGTGGACCTCAGTGTAAGTTCTTTTAAATTGATACACAGAGGTCCACAGAGGTCCACAGAGAAACCTAAAGTTCAAGATTTGCAACAGGAATCTTACATGATTTTCATTGAAAAACAGGCTTTATTTTAACCCTGAAGTCAATCCTGTGTGGCATTACCTGGTATTCCGGGAAAACCGAAAGCGCAGTACAGCCGACACCACTTGTCTCATAATCAAAATTAAAGGTTATCCCGTCGAAATCATGAAGCTGATATGTGTAAAGAGCCTTCGTAAGGTTTTCAACCGAATAGGGCTGCGCACTGAAATTAAAAAGCTTTTCGCTGCTGAATTCAAGCCCTGTTCCTGAGTTATCGGTTAGTCTGATCCACCTGTTATCGGTTCTTAGCCCGTAATCCTGCGGAATAAGATAAGGCTCGTACATATCTGTAACTGTCGACTTGTAAACTCCGGTCTTATATCCCGATTTCCTGTCGGGGTAGTTTTCCTGAGGTCCCCTTCCGTACCATTGAACATTCCCCAGGCTTTTGTCAAGGACCCATTTCAGGCCTGTTCGAGGCAGCCATGCCGGCATAATGCCATCCGGAATAATAGTATGCTCTATGATGATTTCACCATCGCCGCTGATACTGTAGATATAATGGTTCCTGAAAGCTCCCCAGCCTGTTGCTGTCATTTCTGTATTTCTGATCTCAACCACCACATTTCCATCGTCAACTTTGATGACCTTGAAGAGTTCTGTCAATTTCTGCATTTTGTCGATGCCTGCGGAATACCACTCGGTGGCAGCCATCCTTCCATAGCCTTCTGTAGTGCGTTTTTTATTAGACCATCCATAACCCCATTCGTCGGTTTCATTGGCCAGCGGCGCTCTCCAGACATTTAATTCAGCTCCGCTCCTGAGGAGTTCCTTCCCTCCTGCCTTCATTGATGAAATAGTTCCGCTCTTTTTATCGAACACATATTCAAATTTATTTCCCGAAACAATAAGATCATTATCAGCCTCCCTGACTGAAATTGCATATTCTCCCTTTTTCGCTTCAACCTTTAATGGAATATCCCATTGCAATTCGAACTGGTCCCAGGCAATTTCAAATCCGGGATCTGCCCATGGCGTTTTTTCTTTTTGGAGGAATCGTACTAAAAGAGAATAATCAGTCCCTCCCTTTAACTCCGGCTTCCTGAAAGGAATTGTTACAATCAACTTTTTCTGAGGCGGCAGATTGAGATTTATTGCTCCTCTGTCAATGGTTATTCCATTAGCCTGGAGTACCCATTCAGCATCCGTTTCGCTGAGATTGGTAAAGAGATACCTGTTGGTTATTTCAACCTCTCCTTTTCCTGCCGACAGAAGCCTGACCGATACGGGCTGTGCCGACTTTTTAATCTGCCACATCTCCGGTTGCGGACGGCGGTCGGGCCATATTGAGCCATACGTTCTGGCGCCGATGCCATAACTGTAAAACTCACCTTCTTCTTTAATCTCTTCAAAATCGAGCCATAACGCTGCCTGTTTCTTCAGATCGTTTGATGGATTGCTGAGGAGTTCGGGGTCGATTACCTTTGAAAACACAGCGGCCTGATCGATAATTGCATCACAGATATATACTGAGGTCTCCTGACCATGAATTTCAGCATTTCGTCCTATGTTTACAGGAAAGGGAGTATTCCGTATACTTCCCGATACCGGCACAGCGGGGCTTTTTCGCCCGTCGATCGATATTGAAATACCTGCACCGTCATATTGTGCCACCACCTGATGCCATTTGTTTTCCCAATCGGACGGAAGTGAGATCTGTACCTTTCTTTTGTGCCGGGTCGTCACGTAAAACTCGAGGGAATCCTTTCTTATCTGGTGAATGCCAAACTGCCAGCTGCCTTTAGTTATCAAAGTACCTGAAGAATAACTTAATGAACGTGGGAAAACCATCAGTGAAAGAGTAAGGGCATTTCCGCTTATCTCAAGGGCTTGGTCCCTGTAAACCTCAACCCACTGATCATGTCCGTTGAGGTCAATACCTTTTCCCGTATACCCGGGGACAAGTTTTGCCCTTCCCATGACATTTACCTGTACATTATTAGCAGACAAGTCTTTAATCATCCTGATCTTCTCAGTTAATCCGGTACTCACAAAATCCCATATTGCGCCGCCCATGCTGCGCGGATAACGGTAAAACAGATCCCAGTAATCATCGAGTCCGCCGCCGCCATTGCCTGTAACAGCCAGGTATTCATCGAGGAAAGAGGGACGGGGATCAATACTGTCAGGAACCAGGAACACATCTTTTATAAGATTGTAAATCTGAGGATAACGCGGGCCAATAATCTCTTCGCAAGGGTGGGCAAAAGCATTTCCCCCGTACATCCAATACCGGGTTTTGTCATACTTCTTCCCCTCATCAATAACCGCACAGATATTGGTTCCCTCACCGCTTTCGTTGCCTGCGCTCCAGAAGAGAACTGAGGGATGGTTTCTGTCGCGAAGTACCATCTTACGGGCCCTTTCCCTGTACATCGCCTCCCACTCCTTTTTCTGCGAGACATATTCAGTAGCATGCGACTCGTCACCGGTCTCATCTATGATATATATGCCATATTCATCAGCAAGTTCAAGGTATTTATTGACAGGAGGATAGTGAGAGGTCCTGACACAATTAATATTAAACTTCCTGAATATTTCCATATCCTTCCTTATGGTCTTTTCATCCATTACATGACCGGTAACCGGATGCTGCATATGGCTGTTAATACCATTAAGTTTGACAGGAACACCATTAAGGTAGAAAACCTGATTACGTATCTCTGTTTCTTTAAACCCGATCCTTCCCGAAACGGCCTCAACGGTTCTTCCTGAAAAATCAATCAGCTCAAAAACAACTGTATAGAGATTGGGATGTTCAGCCGACCATTTATCAGGGTTTAATATATTATCTGAAATTACAATAGTCTGTTTCGAATCGGGTCGAAGATTGAATTTCTCTGAAATCAGGCTCTTTATCTGCCTTTTCTGCTGATCATAAAGCGTGGCTTTTAAACCGAAATCAGCAATCTCTGAAGATGAGTAGTTTTTCACGTCAACCGTTAAATCGAGTCGTGCGTCTTTGTATTCCGCATCGAGATCGGTTACTGACTGCCAGTCAAAAATATGTGTTTTAGGGGTAGCAAACAGCCAGACATCATCAAAGATCCCTGCCAGACGCCAGTAATCCTGGTTCTCAAGATAATATCCGTCAGAATACTTATAAACATTTACGGCAATTGTATTCCTTCCCGGTTCGAGGTATCGGGTTATATTATACTCTGCAGGTTCCTGACCGCCCTCATTATAACCGACCTCATTGCCATTTATCCATACGAATGAAGCCGACTGTGTTTTTTCCATTCTCAGGAAAATCTCCTTATCCTTCCAGTTTGAAGGAACAGTGAAAGTTCTCCTGTATGAACCGGTAGGATTATATTCCCTGGGAACATTCGGAGGATCGGGATGGAAAGGGGTTGACACATTCCTGAAGAGAGGATCTCCGAAACCCAGCATCTCCCAGTTTGAGGGGACGTGGATGGTATCCCATTTCGTATCGCTGAAACCTTCTGTGAAAAAATCTTCAGGCGTTCCTTCGGGAGTGCTGGCATAGTGAAACTTCCAGGTGCCGTTAAGCGAAAGCCAGCTTCCTGATAAAGACGGATCGTTTCTTAAAGCATCACCGGAAGATTTATACGGTATAAGAGGCACGTGACCTTCTTCCTGGTTGAGCTCAAAAACCCTGGTATTTTCGAGGTAGGAATATATATTTTTCAGGAATGGTCTGTCCTGGGCAGATAAAATAGTTAAACAAGAGCAAACCATCAGGAAAGAGACTACCTTCTTCATAGCGTATTTTTTTTGTAAGGAAATTTAGAAATAAAAATTGAAAAAAGTGAATTCTTCATGAATTAGATTTACCAGTTTACACTTTACCAATTAATGAATTAGCAGTGAAAGACAGGATGATATTACAAAAAATATCTAATTTTGATTTTATCATTTTAACTATTGGCCTCCATCAATTGTTAATCAATATTAAACCTTTGAAAAACATTATTACCTAAAAACCTCAAAAATGAAGAGAATGCATACAATTTTCAGAGTTTGTGCCATTCTGGTCGTCATTATGGCGGCATCGGCATGCAATAAGCCTCCTGTTGAAGAAAAACTCAAAATCGAATATGAAAAATACCAGCTTCCAAACGGCCTCCAGGTAATTCTTTCTGCCGATCATTCCGATCCCATGATTTCCTATGCAATAATGTATCATGTTGGTTCCAGCAGGGAAATACCGGGGAAAACCGGCTTTGCCCATCTCTTTGAACATCTTCTTTTTGGAGGATCAGAGAATGTGCCATCAGGAACTTTTGATAAAGTTATTGAAGGAGTAGGCGGAAATAATAACGGAGGAACATCACGGGACATCACGACCTACTATGAATCCTTCCCCCGGAATGCTCTCGAAAAAATCCTGTGGCTCGAGTCGGACCGTATGGGATTTTTCATTAATTCCGTTAACCAGCGTTCGATGGCTATTCAGCAGAATGTCGTACAGAATGAGAAACGACAATACGAAGATAATTCACCATATGGTTTTACTGACTGGGTCATCAGCAAAAACCTGTATCCTGCAAGCCATCCATACAACTGGACGGTAATTGGTGAAATGGCGGATCTTAAAAATGCAACTCTCGACGATGTAAAGTCATATTATGAACATTTCTATGGGCCAAATAATGCTACACTTGTCCTTGCCGGCGATTTCAATTCTGATTCAGTTAAGGTATTGATAACTAAATATTTCAGCGAGATCAAATCACATGGTGAGGTTCCTGCACGCTCTGCCATGCTTCCTGTTCTTGAAAAAACTGTAAAACTGTATCATGAAGACAACTTTGCAAATGTTCCCGAGCTGACAATGGTATGGCCTGTGGCACAGCAATTTCAGAAAGACGCCTATGCCCTTGATTTCCTTGCAAAAATACTTGCCGATGGGAAGAAGGCCCCTCTGTATAAAGTCCTTGTAAAAGAGAAAAACCTTACATCTAACGCCTCTGCTTACAATAATGCAGGTGAACTGACGGGTGAATTTACAATCAGCATAAGAGCCAATGAAGGGAAGACACTCAAGGAAATTGAAGATGCTGTAAATGAGGCTTTCGCGAGATTCGAAAAAGAAGGTATTACTGAGAAGGATATTGAGAGAGTTAAAGCCTCAAGCGAGAAAAACTTCTATTCAGGAATCGAAAGCGTCCTTGGAAAATCATTCCAGCTGGCTGCCTATAATACTTTTCTGAACGATCCGGGATATGTTGAAAAAGATATTGAAAATATTAAAGCCGTTACCCTTAATGATGTGGTGATGGTTTATAATAAATATATTAAGGATAAGCCTCATGTAGTGACCAGTTTTGTGCCAAAGGGGAAACCAGAACAAATTGCTGAAAATTCGGTTCCGGCAGGCGTAAAAGAGGAAAATATTAATGAAGCAAGCCAGGTGGAAATAGCGGCAACTGCTGACGACAAGATTGTAATGACACCCTCTTCTATTGACAGAACAGTTGAACCTGCTGCAGGGAAAGCGCCTCAGGTCAATGTTCCTCAGATATGGAAAGCTACTCTGGCAAATGGAATTGAAGTTTATGGAATTCAGAATAAAGAATTGCCGCTTGTTGAAATAAATTTCTCAATCGACGGGGGCGCTTACCAGGATAAAATAGCATTGCCGGGAGTTGCCGGAATGGTTGCAAGCGTTCTCCCACAGGGGACAAAAACCAAAACGCCTGAAGAGCTGGAAGAAGAGATTGAACTGCTTGGCTCAAACATTAATATGTCATCAGGAAGGCAGGAAATAACATTCAGCGCAAGTTCGCTTTCGAGAAACTTTGACATGACAATTGCCCTGATGAAAGAGATTCTGCTGGAGCCGCGCTGGGATTCTGCAGAGTTTGCAATCGCCCTGAGCAGTACAAAAAACAGTATTATTCAGGCCGAAGCACAGCCAAGGAGCGTTGGAAGCCAGGTTTTCAGCAAATTACTATATGGCAGTGAACATATCTTTGGTTATAACATCAAAGGCACCCGTGAATCGATTGATAAGATAACAATAGATGACCTGAAATCATATTACGGCAATAATTTCTCTCCTTCCGTTACAAAGATCAATATCGCAGGAAATGTCAGCAAAGAACAGGCTCTGGCAGCCCTTAAGCCCCTTGAGACTGAATGGAAGAGCAAGGAGGTTACCCTCAACAGCTATCCGATTCCGCCTGCTCCTGAAAAATCGCAGATTTATTTCGTCGATATACCCGGTTCCAGGCAGTCGGTTATCTATATTGGTTATCTTGCAATTACCAGAGATAATCCGGATTATGTCAAGGCTGATTTTATTAACTACAGGCTTGGAGGTGCATTTACAAGTATTCTTAACCAGATTCTCCGCGAGGAAAAAGGTTTTACCTATGGTGCATCGAGTGCTTTCCAGGAGAGTAAGTATAAAGCACCATTTGTGGCCTCGACAAGCGTAAGGTCGGACGCAACTTTGGAATCAGTAGATATTTTCAGGAATGAAATGGAAAAATACCGCAACGGCGTCACAGAAAATGATCTTCAGTTTATCAAAAATTGTATGATCCTTTCGAATGCCCTTCGTTTCGAAACAAACGAATCACTCACAGGAATGCTCACCACCATGTCGAGGTATGGCCTCCCGGACGATTATATAAAGAAGGAAGAAGACATCATCAGGGGAATGACAGTAGAAGAACACAAGGCAATTACAGATAAGTATATTGTTCCCGACAAAATGTATTATGTGATTGTTGGTGATGCTTCAACCCAGCTGAAACCGCTTGAAAAGATAGGATTTGGAAAGCCGGTGCCTGTAAAACCCTAGAATAGAATAAGTTTAATTAAATAAACCCTTTGAGTCTTTTTGTTTAAAAGCATTTTTATTAAACACTAAGGACTCAAAGGTTTTAACAAGGGCACGAAGGGATGATTGTTTATTTTGCTGCTATATCATAAACCATCAGCGAAGAACCGTGCCTGATATAAAGTTTTTTATCTTTAATTACAGGATGAGCCCAATGGGGATTGGAACCGTAAGGAACCTGAAATGAGCTTATTATGTGAAGCTTATCAGCTTGCGGTTCAATCAGGGATATCTTTCCTGTTTCGCTGTAGACATAAAGCAATCCATCATCGGCTATAATATTTGCCGGAGCAAGGTCGCGTAGCGAGAAGATTTCTTTTCCTGTTTTCCAGTCCAGGCAAAAGAATTTCCTGTTACGGTCGCCTGTACCGTAGATGCGATCGTTCAAAACCACAACTCCTCCTATTTTGGGATCGCATGTTGGATTTTTCCAGACTTCAGTCACAGTCTTGCCGTCAGATGACAATTTAAGCATTACGCTTCCAAGGCCGTAACCGCTTGTGCAGAAAAGATATCCATCTTTAAATACAGGGGTATTTGGATGAACGTCCGGATCCATCTTAAAATCCGATTTCCATAAAAGAGCTCCTGTTGCTGCATCAAATCCGCAGATGGAGTATTGCATTATTGAAACCAGTATTTTAGCAGAGCCAAGCTTTATAAGCATGGGTGAGCCATATGCAGAATTCTCGCCATTACCCTCGCTTTTCCATACCTGCTTACCTGTATTCATATCCAGCGCAACCATTGCGGCATCAGGACCTCCCGGCGTACAGTACAAAATACTCCCGTCAAAAAGCAGGTTTTCGGTCATCCCCCACTGGATATTACTGGCCCCATACTCTTTCATCAGATCGATTGACCAGATTAACTTCCCATTGGAACAATTCATGGAAAATAACTGACCATAAGAACTTAAAAAATAAAGTTTATCATTGACAATTAACGGAGTAGACCTGACACCGTTATGGCTTTCGTCCCATTCTTTTCCGTACTCCTTTTTCCAAAGAAGTTTGCCTGTAAGGTCAAAGGCATAGATACTGCCCTTGCCGTCAGTCATACCCGCTATAAAAATACCTTTGGATGTAACGGCAGCGGAGGTATGACCGTCGCCCAGGCCTTCATAATGCCAGAGCAGCTTAGGTCCGCCATCGGGCCATATTTTCAGTAACCCCGTTTCGGTATAGATGCCATCGCGGTTGGGGCCGCGCCACTGGGCAATATCCTGTGAAAATAAGCTTCCGGATATCAGGGAGGCAGCGATCAGGAACATAAATTTTCTCATAACGAACCTTTCTGAAAATAATGAATAATCTCAAATATATATCAAAATGAATAATACGCAAACTCTATGATGCTGATCGAAGGATATTTAACATTTTTAAACAGGTGCCATTACTCTTGTTAAAGTATGGTCTTCTGGTCTCTGAGTCTCTCAGTCTCTCAGTCTCTCAGTCTCTCAGTCTCTCAGTCTCTCAGTCTCTCAGTCTCTCAGTCTCTCAGTCTCTCAGTCTCTGAGTCTCTGAGTCCCTGAGTCTCTCAGTCTCTCAGTCTCTCAGTCTCTGAGTCCCTGAGTCTCTCAGTCCCTGCGTCTCTCATTTCCCTGTCATATTAAGCGTTGCAACATAGTAACCCGGATCAGCTTTAATAACGGCATTCTCTGTTTTCAGCTCAACGGTTGAGAACCTTCCTGTTGGCGTAAGATTTACAACCTCACCGGAAGCGGATATTTTAACCGGCATATTAAATCCCTTTACACAATTATTCCATCTGAAGGTCAGGCTTTTTCCCTTAACATAATATTCAAGTACAGGTATTCTTACATCCCTAAGGTACTGGTCAAAGAAGGTTTTGAGGTTAATACCGGTCTTTTCACTGATATAATTTTCGATCTGCGATCCTTTTACAACCTGGTGATAAAAGTCCTTGTTCAGGCCCCGGAGTATTCCCCTCCATTTCTCATCGTCGTTCACGATCTGGCGAAGGGTATGAAGCATGTTTCCTCCCTTGTAGTACATATCGCCCGATCCAGCGCTGTTGACCTGATAGGTACCTGTGATGGGTCGGTCGTTAAGGATATTATGGCGTGTACCCAGAACATATTCGTAACCTGCTTCCCTGCCAAAATAATATTCCAGATAAAGGCTCTCCGAATAATTAATAAAGCTCTCATGCACCCACATATCGGCAACATCTTCATAGGTTATACTGTTGGCAAACCATTCATGACCCGATTCGTGAATAATTATAAAGTCGAATTTCAGTCCCCATCCGGTAGCGCTCAGGTCTGTTCCGCGATATCCGTTTTTAAAGCCGTTGCCGTAAGTGACCGAGCTCTGATGTTCCATTCCAAGGTATGGAGCTTCAACCAGTTTATAGCCATCCTCATAAAATGGATAGGGACCAAACCAGTGTTCAAATGCGGCCAGCATCAACGGGGCCTGCTTAAACTGAATTTTTGCCTTCTCCAGGTTTTCTTTAAGTACATAATAATCACAGTCAAGCACTCCCTTTTCACCATTGAATTTCTCAGAGAAACGGGCATAATCGCCGATATTGATGTTGACACCATAATTATTTATAGGGTTCGCAACAAACCAATGATAAGTTCTGGTTCCGTTTTTAAGATCCTCAACCATCCGGAGTCTTCCGTTCGATACATCAAAAAGGTTCCCGGGTACATTAACGCTTATAAGCATGCTGTCGGGTTCATCATACATATGGTCCTTGCATGGCCACCAAAGGCTGGCGCCATCGCCCTGACATGAAGAGCCGATGAATGGCAATCCATTCTTATCCTTTTTCCAGGTAATACCTCCTTCCCAGGGTGGTCTATTTGAGACCTTGGGTTTGCCTCCATACGCCAGTATAATTGAATAGGACTTTCCTGCTTCCTGTTTCTCCTTAACCGATATCCAGTATACATTTCCTTCCCTTTTAAAATCAAGATTCTTTCCATTCTGAACGGCACCTAAAAGCTGCATTGGCTCCTGAAGGTCGATCTGCATTATTTCTCCCGGATTAAGAACTTTATATATAACCGAATTGCTTCCCTTTATTGTACTGTCGGATGGGTTTACAATTATATCAAGATGATAATACTTAAGATCCCACCATGCCCTTTCAGGTGTTACAGATCCGCGGAGAGTATCCTGGTGAGTAAAAACAGGCTTCTGAGCCGGGAGACTGCCGGAAAAGATCAATAAGGCCAGCAGTAATAATGGAGAAAGTTTGTTCATTTCTTTAACAGTTACGACGAAAAACAAAGGACAAATGTAAAAAGAAAAATACTACTTTTATCCGATGCCTTAAACTCATCCACTAATGAAACCATCAAAAATACTACTGACAATTCTGTTTCTTAGCTACAGTACTGACTATTTCGCATATAGCCAACCGGCAATAGCATCCGTTCAGGGAATATCGATTCCTGCTGCAGGAAACAGCTGGATAGTAAACGATCAGGAAGGAAGCGAAAAGATTATTACTTCCAAAGGCATCAGCAACTGGTCAAAAAAGAACGATATTATAAGGACTTACTTCCTTATATCAAAGGCTGGTAAACTTGAACTTGCAATAAGGGCAAAGGCAGTATCGGGAAAATCTGTGGTCAGCATTTCAGTAGATGGCGAAAGCAGGGAGCTGAACATAGAAGGAAATTCTTTTCAAAATCTTGAAGCAGGAAGTTTCACCTTAAACGCTCCGGGTTATCATTCAATAGATATAAGGGGAATATCAAGGGAAGGAGCTTCATTTGCCGAAATCACTGATTTTATATTACACGGCCCGGTGACAGAAGACAAGGTTTATTTCGTGAAGGATGATTTCTATTTTGGTCGTCGCGGTCCATCCGTACATTTGAATTATGAGCTTCCTCCCGAAGCATCGGACATTGTCGGGTTTTATAATGAACTGACAATACCCGAAGGCAACGATGTTCAGGGCTCCTATTTTATGGCAAACGGCTTTGGTGAAGGGTATTTCGGAATTCAGGTCAATTCGGCCACTGAGCGAAGGATACTTTTTTCGGTATGGAGCCCGTGGAAAACTGACAATCCCGGGGAAATACCCGAAGATTATAAGATAAAACTATTGAAAAAGGGCCCGGATGTAACTGCCGGCGAATTTGGGAATGAAGGCTCAGGAGGCCAGAGCTACAGAAAATACTACTGGAAGGCGGGCACTACTTATAGGTTCCTCTTACAGGGAAAACCTTCCGAAAATGGTTCTACAGACTACACTGCCTGGTTTTTTGCACCCGAAATTAACAGATGGGAGTTGATTGCATCGTTCAGGCGACCCAAAACCAGCACCTACCTGAAAAACCTCCATTCTTTTCTCGAGAACTTCATACCCGAAACAGGGAATATTGAACGTAAGGGTAATTGGGGAAACCAATGGGTATGTAATTCTTCAGGAAAATGGACTGAACTGACAAAAGCAAAGTTCACCGCCGATGCCACTGCAAGAAAAGAAGCAAGACTTGACTATTCGGGAGGAATTGAAAATGGCCGGTTTTATCTGAGAAACTGCGGCTTCTTCAACGACAATACAGTTATTAACAGCACTTTTTCAAGACCCGGCACCGGAACCCCTCCGGATATCGATTTTACTCTGCTTAAATAAATTAACCCATACAAAAATCATCAATATCTGAAATGAAGAAATTGTTTCTCATAGCACTCATATCCGGATTAACTGCCTTCCTTTCCGGACAATCAATAAACCACTGGGAAACAGCTGTTTTCAACAACGACACATGGAAATACTTTCCCGGAACATCGGAGCCTGATGCGGGATGGAGATCATTGTCATTCAATGATAGTTTCTGGGCGAGCGGCACCGGGGGATTCGGCTATGGAGATAATGATGATAATACTGTAATTCCTGCTTCTCCATCAGTTTACATTCGGATAAAGTTTACTGTTGCAGATACAGCCGCAATAGCAGAGGCCCTTTTAAGCATGGATTATGATGACGCCTTTGTTGCCTACCTGAATAATACTGAAATCGCCCGGGCGGGGTTGACTACGGTTCACCCTGCATATAATCAATCTGGTACCGATCATGAGGCGACAATGTACCAGGGAGGACTACCAGAATCATTCTCAATCGGTAAAAGCATCCTGAAAACCTGCCTGCTCCCGGGAGAAAATGTTCTTGCGATTCAGGTTCACAACTCCAGTGCTGCTTCATCCGATATGTCGTCAAATGCATTTCTTTCATTCGCAATTAATAATAAATCTTTTTTTTACAGGCCTGTACCTTCATGGTTTTCAGTTCCGGGACTGTTTACTTCTTCCGGTCTGCCAATTGTTATGATTAACACCGATCTGGGGAAAACTATTCCAGATGGTACAAAAATAATGGCTGATATGAAGATCATATGGCACGGTCAGGGGCAGAGAAACTACATCAGCGATTCGGGAAATGTATATACCGGGAAAATCGGGATCGAGATAAGAGGAGCGTTTTCGGCTTCGCTTCCTCAAAAACCATACAGCCTTGAAACCCGCGACATTACGGGTGCAAACCTGAATGTGCCGCTTCTTGGCATGCCTGCTGAAAATGACTGGTTATTACTCGCAAACTACAACGACAAGACCTTCCTGCGAAATGCGCTTGCCTTCGACATTTTCATGAAAATGGGAAATTATGCAACCCGTACAAGATACTGTGAGGTTGTGGTAAATAATGAATACCAGGGTATTTACCTTCTCGGGGAGAAGATTAAGCAGGACAAGGAAAGGGTAAACATCTCCTCACTTAAGAAAAAGGATATATCGGGGGACGACCTGACCGGAGGATATATTTTCAAGAACGACTACTATTCTGATACAGACAGCTGGACAAGCCGGTTCCCTCCATGGAACAAACCCGGCACGACGGTTCATTTTGTTTATTATGATCCTGCTCCTGAAGATCTTACAATTGAACAAAAAGCTTATATTAAGGAGTTCATAAACTCTGTGGAGACGGTTCTTCACAGCTCGTCGTTCAATTCACCTGTTTTCGGCTACAAAGCCTACATTGACATAAAATCATTTGCTGATTATTTCATTCTCAGCGAGGTGACGAGAAATGTAGATGCCTATAAAAAGAGTCGCTATTTCTACAAGGATAAGGACAGCAAAAACCTGCTTCTGCACTCCGGTCCTCCCTGGGACTATGACTGGGCCTGGAAAAACCTTACCGAGAACTGCATTCATTTTAACAAGAGCGACGGTTCGGGATGGGCATACAGAATAAATGAGTGCGATGCGAGCCCTGTTCCGCCTTCATGGGAGGTCAGAATGCTGAAAGACGGTGAATTTGCCAGCCTGGTACACGACAGATATTTTGAATTAAGGAATACAATTTTAAGTCAGACCCGGATTGACAGGACTATAGATTCAGTTGCAAAACTGCTGGATGAAGCACAGGAGCGCCATTATCAGAAATGGAAAATACTTGGAATAAATGTCGGAACTCCTGAACCTGATTATCAGCCCTCAACCTATGCCGGCGAACTTTTAAAATTCAAATACTGGATCTCAACCCGCCTGAGCTGGCTCGATGCAAACATTCCGGGCCTTGAAGTTTCGGTTAAGGAGACGGCAACACCTGTGATTCGCTGCAGGATCTTCCCCAATCCTGTTGAGGATATCGTATATATTGAATCTGACAGGGAGATTGAGAGCTATTCCTTCATTAACATTTCAGGAAACATTGTCATGGAACAGTCAGGTCTGTGCAGTTTGTCAATACATGAAGACCTTTCGCGATTAAAGGCAGGCCTCTATCTGGTGCGGATTTCGTTCAGTAACGGAGGGTCTGTGGTTACAAAGGTGATTAAGAAATAAGTACACATTTCTATTTTTAAACACCAAGGGAATGAAGGTATTCAGTTAGGGCACGAAGGATGAAGAAGAAATTATTCAACAGGCTCAATGAGGAAGTTCCTGATAGATTTTCATAAATTAGTAAAAAACTAAAAAACATCAATATGAGCCGTACCTTAGTTTTCCGATTCTTAACATTAACAGTAATTATTTGTTATTTCGGAGCGTTGGAGGCTCAGGACTCCCCAAGGCTGCGTGAGTCGTTCAATGAGGGGTGGAAATTTGTAAAATATTACAATGCTTCAACGGACCCTGTTGCCAGCAACAAGGAGCCCGCAAACCTTCAGTCACCTGCCACGAACGATAAAAACTGGCGTTCACTTAATCTTCCCCACGACTGGGCTATTGAGGGTCCCTTCAGTGATACTCTTGAAAACAATACCGGACTTCTGCCATGGAAAGGGATCGGATGGTACCGGAAACATTTCCAGGTAAGCAGCAATGACAGGGACAAAAGAATCTATATCGATTTCGACGGAGCCATGGCCTATGCCAAAGTATGGCTAAACGGGAAGTTTGTTGGCGAATGGCCATACGGATACACATCCTTCAGGCTTGATCTGACACCTTTTGTTAATTATGGGAAGGAGAATGTAATCGCAGTGCGACTTGATACTAAGAGCTGGGATTCGCGTTGGTATCCCGGAGCCGGAATTTACAGGAATGTATGGCTTGTAAAAACGGCCCAGGTTCATATTTCACAGGATGGAGTGTTTTGTACTACACCTGAGATAAAGAAGGAACAGGCTGTACTCAGCGTCAGCACAGAAGTTGAAAGCCATCTGAGCGATCCTGTATCTGTAACTATCAGGACATCTGTATATAAACTTGATAAAAACCTTAACCCCGCCGGTTCTCCTGTAGCCGAATCAATAACAGCAACAGCAACCATTGAGGGGATGAAAGGTCATTCTTTCAGGCTCGACATTCCTGTCAAAGAACCGGTTTTATGGAATATTGAGAGTCCGGAATTATACAGGGCAGTTGTTAGTGTCATGCTTGGAGACAGAATTTCAGATGTCTATGAGACCAACTTTGGTTTCAGGACTTTAAATTTCACAGCCCGTGACGGCTTTCTGCTCAACGGTAAGAAAGTGGATATCAAGGGTGTTTGTAACCATCATGACCTAGGCGCTCTTGGTGCCGCATTCAATATCCGCGCTGCTGAACGGCAGCTCGAAATTCTCAGGGAGATGGGCTGTAATGCCGTCAGAACAACCCATAATCCACCGGCTCCCGAACTGCTCGATCTATGTGACAGAATGGGTTTCCTGGTTCAGGTTGAAGCCTTCGACACATGGAAGACTCCAAAGAAAAAGGGTGATTATAATAAACTCTTCTATTCATGGCACGATGAAGACCTCAGGGCTATGGTTCGCCGCGACAGGAACCATCCTTCAGTATTCATCTGGAGCACCGGCAACGAAGTAAACGATCAGGATAATCCTGCTCTTTCTGAAAGTCTCAGGACTATAATAAAATCAGAAGACAATACCAGACCTGTAACTGTTGGCTGCAACTGGGATGAGTCGGGAACAAATGGTTTCCAGAAAACCGTCGATGTTTTCGGGATTAACTACCGCCTTTACAGGTACGATGCATTCTTTCAGCTGAAAGACAATGCAAACCTTCCTTTTCATTCTTCGGAATCGGCATCAACGATAAGTTCAAGGGGCGAATATTTCTTTCCTGTCGTAGAGGGGGACCTTAATAATAATCTACCCGGGAAGGGAATTTTTCAGATTTCATCATACGACCTTGCCTACCCTGCCTGGGCTTCATCGCCCGATCAGCAATGGGAAATGCAGGACAGATACCCGGGTGTGTTCGGCGAATTTGTCTGGACAGGGTTCGATTATATCGGGGAACCGACACCTTATGGCGGAGACCTTACTGGTTTGAGGCCCGGAACTAAAAGATACGATGAGGCTAAGCAACTGCTCGACAAACAAAATGTCTCGGAAGTTCCCTCACGCAGCAGCTACTTCGGGATACTCGACCTTGCAGGATTCAAAAAAGACCGGTTTTATCTGTACCAGTCTAAATGGAGACCCGAACTGCCAATGGCCCACATCCTCCCCCACTGGAACTGGCCCGAAAGAAAAGGATTGGTTACACCCGTACATGTTTATACTTCGGGTGATGAAGCCGAGCTGTTCCTTAATGGCAAATCACTGGGAAAAAAGAAAAAGGGACCACTTCAATACCGCCTCAGATGGGACGATGTCGTCTATCAGCCCGGGGAATTAAAAGTAATTGCCTGGAAGAACGGAATAAAGTGGGCTGAAGAGGTGATGAGAACAACGGGAAAAGCTTCTGCCCTGTCGATCTCATCAGACCGGCCATCAGTAAAAGCTGACGGGACTGATCTGATTTATTTAACTATAAGGATTGAAGATAAGGATAAACTTACAGTACCGGGGAGCAACAACCCGATCAGCTTCAGCATTGATGGTCCGGGAAAGATAATTGCTACCGATAACGGAGATGCCACGAGCCACGAATCATTCCAGTCTCCATCAAAAAAGGCATTTAATGGCATGTGTCTGGTGATAGTAGCGACAGAAAAAGGTGCTTCAGTTCCCTTCACTGTAAAGGCAGAATCAAAAGGACTAAAATCCGCTTCGGTAATAGTTAACATATCCAAATAATGAAGTACTGGCACGGATTGCAAATCCGCGCCAGCGTTGTTTGATCAGGTTGGCACGGATTGCAAATCCGCGCCAGCATTGTTTGATCCGGCTGGCGCCGATTTGCAATCGGGGCCATAAAACAGATTGTTTGTTTTTTGTACCTTTGCCCTCATGAGCACGAAAGAGTTAATAGCAAAAAAAAGAATCATAATTGCCGGCGGTGGATTTGCTGGTCTTCAGCTTGCAAAAAAGCTGAACAAAGCCGACTATGATGTATTGCTTATCGATAAGCAGAACCACCATCAGTTCCAACCCTTATTCTACCAGGTAGCAAGTTCCAGACTGGAACCTTCAACAATATCCTTTCCTTTCAGAAAGATCTTCCAGAAATATTCAAACCTGAATTTCATTTTGGGCGAAATAACAGGAATAAGTCCTGATGAAAATGCAGTTGAGACCACGCGGGGAAAACTCTTTTATGACCTTCTTATCATAGCAACGGGATGCGATACCAACTACTTCGGCAATGCAGATATGAAGAAGTATTGCCTCCCAATGAAAACTACGGGTGAAGCTATAGAGATCAGAAACAGGATATTACTGGGATTTGAAGACCTTTTCTCACTCAGTGATGCCGATAACAGCGCTAGGCTCAACCTTGTGATTGTGGGCGCGGGTGCAACCGGAGTTGAACTTGCAGGTGCTTTTGCCGAGATGAAGAAAAGCATACTGCCAAAGGATTATCCGGGCATCGATTTCTCCGAATTCAGGATACTGCTGCTGGAAGGTTCAGCCAATACACTCAATAACATGAGCCTGATGGCAAGGAACGCATCCCGCGAATATCTCGAAGAGCTGGGAGTTACAATTATGACAGAGGTTTTTGTCACCGGTTACGACGGTACCACTCTGACCCTTAGCAATAACAGCACAATTCAAAGCAAGAATGTAATATGGTCAGCAGGCGTTACAGGAAATATTGTTCAGGGCCTGGCCAAGGGTAGTATAACCAGATCGAACAGATATATTGTTGACAGGTTCAATAAAGTTGTCGGGCATAAAAATATTTTCGCCATTGGTGATATAGCCTACATGGAAACTCCCAAATATCCCAAAGGGCATCCGCAGGTAGCCAACGTTGCTATAAACCAGGCTAAAAACCTGGCGGCCAATCTGGGCAGACTGGAAAAAGGAACTACCCTCAAGGAATATGAGTATTTCGATATGGGATCAATGGCAACAATTGGAAAACACAGGGCCGTTGTCGACCTGCCATTTGTAAAGTTCAAAGGCTATTTCGCATGGTTCGTCTGGATGTTCCTTCACCTGATGCTTATATTAAGCGTGAAGAACAAACTGATGATATTCATCAACTGGGGCTGGTTTTACCTCACCCATGATTCTTCACTAAGACTTATTATTGATATCTCAAAGAAGAAGCAGGCTTAAACTTTATAAAATGTCAATACAACTGCCAGTCAGGCAGTTTCCGGATTATTGACAAATATATGATATTGATTGAACTACGCCTGTTTTACCTTCTGGGCTGTAGGACCTTTTGGGCCCTTTCCTATTTCGAACGACACAGAGTCATTCTCCCTGATCTTTCCTTCAACGTTATTTATATGAACAAAGACGCTCTGACCATTTGCCGAATCCTTAATAAAGCCGAATCCTTTTGAATCATTAAAAAAAGTAACAACACCTGTCCTCATAAAATCATTCTTCGCAGGGGCATCATTTTTTGTAGCTCCAAGTTCGATATCAGCTGTTTCGATTTCAATTCGTCTCGATGGATCAGGAGGAGTTGAAGATATCTTCCCAAACTCGTCAACATATGCAATCATATCGTCAAAGCTGCTTTTACCTGACTCTTTTTTAATCAGACGCTTCTTTTCCTTTTCTTTTCTTTTTTTATCTTTCTTGTTTTTTACCTCTTTTTTGTTAAATGTTTCCTGCGATCTTCCCATGTACTGATTTTTAGTTTTTAATTAATTAAACCGGCGTGCCAATTTTCCTCAAAGGTACTCTTTTAAATCGGGTTAAACAATTATAAACACTGCAGGAAAATACAACTTAAACAAGAAAATACTGCTGCCCGGATATGCTCAGGGCGAAGGGCACAGGGCACAGGGCGCGGGGCAAGGAGCAAGAGGCCACTGTTTGTCTATGATAATGGAGACTTTAAAGAAATTTGTTAATTGCCATCAATACTACAGGCAGAGTAAGGATGCTTAGAATTGTCGAGACAAACACATTTCCTACAGCCAGATGATCATCCGCCCCAAGCTCCCTGGCCATTATTACAACACTCGCCATACAAGGCATCGAGGCTTCAAGAATTATTACGGATGAGACAAGTTTATCGGCTTCAAGGCCGGAAAAAGAATAAAAGATCGCGAATATGGCGATTATAATAGCCGGGACAAATACAAGCCGGTTAACACTCAGAATGTAAATGCTCCTCTTACCGAGAAGACCTTTGATATCCGAAAAGGCAAGCATGGCGCCGATATATAACATTGAAAGCCACGTATTGGCCGATCCGAACTCCGACAAGGGTTTAACTATAAGATCCGGCAGTTTTATTGAAAAAATAAAGAAGACTAATCCTGCAATAGTCGCAAAAGTATTGATATTAAATACCTTATGAACACTTTTTCTCCACGATGAGCCGTCGCCATGGGTTATTACAACAACTCCCAGGGTCCACATAAGAATACTCGAAACAAACTGGAACATTGTGGCATAAAGGAGACCCTCAACCCCATAGAGTGCAGTTATAAGCGGAAATCCCAGGAAGATGGTATTTCCCAGCATTGAATGTGCCCTGAAAACTGCTGCCTCTCCACCACCAATTTTTAAGATCTTCGCAACTATCCATCCTGCCAGAAGCATAAAAAGTATTGTAAAAAAGGCTAACGACAATACTAACATACTATTGGCCAGAAGACGCGGTGTGACTTCAAGTTTGAGAAAGTTGGTGAATAACATCATCGGAAGTGAGATGTTGAATATAAGTTTAGAGAGCATGTCCTTCGACTGCACCGTGAAAACTTTAGTTTTGCCTGCAATAACGCCGGTAAGCACTATTACCGCAAGCATAAAGATCTGAGATATAATTATCCTTGTCTCCATTTAAAATGTTAATTGCAAATAACAAGGCCCAAATGTAATAATTTACATTTTATATGTGCCTGACATGTGCAACCAGGAAAACAGATTAAAAAACCTCTGTGTCTCTCTGTGCCTTCTCAGTGTATCTCTGTGTAACAAAAAACGAAGAACTAACACAGAGGACCACAGAGGACCACAGAGGGCCACAGAGGTCTTTTCAGGCAATATTCTTATCCGATTCTTACTGATGTCATTGTAAGTGAACCCATCACCGCTTTATCATTAAAGAATGAAAGGGGTTCTTTTTCATCTTTTAGTGCAAGTGCATATAGAAGAGGCAGGAAATGATCGGGCGACGGGACCGCAAGTTGTACCTCTTTTCCCAGCTGACTGTAATCTGCAAGAGCCCTGTGGTTTCCGTCAATCATTAGTTTCTTAAAAGTCTCATTTGCCTTCAGCGCCCAGTCGAAACCATACTCCGGATCATCAATATGCGACCAGTCGATCCTACCAAGATTGTGTACCAGGTTACCGCTGCCTATTATCAATACTCCCTTGTCCCTGAACGCCTTAAGCTCCTTTGCCAGGTCATAGTGCGCCTGAGGATTTTTACGGTAATCGAGGCTCAATTCTATTACGGGAATATCTGCCTTCGGGTAAAGATGCTTTATTATACTCCATGCTCCGTGATCGAGGCCCCAGGAATTATCCAGCCCTATCTGGTTATTTACAAAGGATCTGGCAACTTCCGAAGCAAGTCCCGGACTACCGGGAGCAGGATACTGAACATCGTACAGAGCTTTTGGAAATCCTCCGAAATCATGGATGGTCTGTGGCTTAAGCATGGCTGTTACAAATGTTCCTGCAGTTTCCCAGTGGGCTGAAATGCATATTATTGCCTTTGGCGCCGGAAGTGTGGTGCCCATCTTCCTCCACGTTTCGGAAAAATAGTTGTCCTCAATGGCATTCATCGGGCTGCCATGGCCGATGAAAAGGACAGGCATGCGCTCTGTACTTTCACCGGTTAATAATGTATTCTTAAGTTCTTTACTGTCCATGATCAGTGAATATATTGGTAGTAATCCTGCTAACCCGAGAAATGACCTTCTGTTCATTTTTGCAGCCTTTATTAATCCCGGATCTGAATCAATTTAATTATGCAGGCAGCTTGGCAAACTGAATGTCGCAGGCAATTTTAACCTCTTCCCCGACCAATACGCCTCCTGCTTCAAGAGCAGCATTCCAGTTAAGCCCAAAGTCCTTCCTGTTGATCTTTCCGTTTACCGAAAAACCTGCCTTTACATTGCCCCATGGATCCGACATTATTCCGCCGAACTCAGCCGAAAGTGTTACAGGCTTTTTTACGTCCTTTATTGTAAGTTCACCCTGGAGTTCATAAATATCATCACCCAGATCTTTCAGACCCGTCCCTACAAAATTTATTTCCGGATAAGTACCAGCGTCGAAGAAATCGGGGCTTTTAAGATGTGCATCCCTGTCGGCCATTTCGGTATCGACCGAAGAGGTATTCAGGTTGAAGTTTACCTTTGCAGTTGAAAAGTCGTCGCCGACTGTTGTAGCATCGCCCGAAAACTCTCTGAAGCTTCCTGTTACATTCGAAATCATAAGGTGTTTTACTTTGAAACCTGCCTTACTGTGTGTTGCGTCAATCGCCCATTTTGTTAATCCTGTTGTTGTCATTTTATTTTAGTTTAATTAGTGATTAATTTGATACTGCAAAGATGCAGCCTAATCACAGGCAGGTGGTAACAGTAATTGGAAAAGGTGTGGTACTTTCAGGAAATAATGCCCTTAATCATCTCCCTGTACCGGCTTGGAGTTATATCCATCCTGGAACGAAATACGCGGGTGAAGTAGGACTTTTCATTATAGCCGAGTTCGAATCCTATCTCCGAAACACTCTTTTCGGTATAGAGAAGCATACGTTTGGCCTCTATAAGTTTACGTGTCTCGATGATCTCCGAAACGCTTTTCTGGAAATTGTTTCTGCAGATGATATTGAGGTTTCGTTCCGACATATTCATCTTATCAGAATAAAAAGAAACACCAACATCACGCCTGAAATTTGCTTCGAGAATCTTCAAAAAGTTATTAAAAGCTGTTATCTGAGGAATCTTTGTATCATCGTCAGTTGGAAAATTCCGCTTTAACTGCGTATCAAACATGGAAATGAGACCGTTTACGAGGTGCCGGATTGTTGTATAATCGGGATTATCATTCCTGTATTCGGCATTAATCACTTCACAAATGCTCAGAAAACAACTGAGGTTCCCTTTCTCTTCAAGCAATACATTTGTAAAAGAAAAAAAGTTTGAATAGAAACTCAATTTCGAATCGGGTATGAATTCAGTCTTGTAATTGACTACCCAGCCTCTCAGATCACCCGAAGGTTCAAGCCGGTGCATCTTTCCCATTGAAACATAACACGCGAATGCCCCGGAAAGCTCTTCCGCCCTGAAATCGATATAATGCTTAAGCCTTCCGCTACTGATAATTATAAGTTCCTCAAAGTCATGGAAATGATCTTCCTTCGGTCCTGCGGAAATTTTCTCTGCAACTTCTTCAGTTATCTCTATAATGCGAAACAGCTTTTTCATAAACCACGAAGGTAGAAAAAACTGTCCGAAAAGTTAGTAAGTATATTTTGATTTCCTCTGTGTCTCTCTGTGGCCCTCTGTGGTCCTCCGTGGCCCTCTGTGTCAGTTCCTCATTTTTTGTTACACAGAGAGGCACAGAGAGGCACAGAGAGACACAGAGGATTATCGATGATTATTACCAGCCAGAAAATCATGTATTAAACAAGCCTTTTAAAAACGCTGACCTTTCCGTGATCAGTTCAGCAGCTTCTGTCTGGCTTACTTCACGGAACTTTATCCGGTCACCGGGTTTCATCTGCGCAACAAGGGTAAGGTCAACAGTAATTACGCAGGCTATCCTGTTATATCCTCCTGTTGTTGGCCTGTCGGCCATAAGAATAACAGGCTGACCGTCGCCTGGCACCTGTATGGTCCCGAATGCTATGCCTGCAGAAATAATATCTGCAGATCCTGAAATTGTTTTTAAAGGGGAACCCGAAAGCCGGTACCCCATCCTGTCGCTATTTTCCGTAACCTCATATTCAGAGACAAAAAAAGTATTTAGTGAATCAATGTGAAAACTGTCAACCTCAGGACCAGAAACTACCCGGATTTCCTTGTTAGCAATATATTGAGGTAACCACTCTGATGGAATCTGGCTTACGACAGGTTTTCTTACAGCCTCTCCTATTTGCAGCTTATCTCCGGTTTTTAAGGGTCTCCCTTCCAATCCTCCGGTCTTTGACCTCATATAGGTAGACCGGCTTCCCATAACACAGGGGATTGAAATTCCTCCGCCAAAGGCGATATATGACCTGCATCCGGTAATAAGGTCCCCGAAACTCAAAACATCTCCCCTTTTCACAGAAATTGTCTTATTATTCGGGACAGACCAGCCATTCTTGTATGGAGCCATATCTGCACCAGTTACGGCGATTAATCCGCCGCAGGTAAATTCTATCTCAGGTCCGGTAATCGTAACTTCGAGGCAGGCATCATTTGGGCTGTTTCCGACCAGGGCATTCGCAAGTTGCAGTGAAAAAATATCCATTGCACCTGATACAGGCATCCCGTATTTTTGAAAACCGAATCGTCCTGAGTCCTGAACAGTGGTCAGAAATCCGGGGGATCTTATTATTATTTCTGGCATAAAAACTTCACTTAACTCTTATATAGCCTATAAAGGCATGACTTCATTTTTTTGCAGGATTTCTTTATATTCCTCTTCATCAATCGGATAAAACTTTATATAATCACCCTGGTTCAGAAGGAATTCCGGACTTTTACGGGCATCGAAAAGTTTCACGGGTGTTTTTCCTATCAGCTGCCAGCCGCCCGGGCTATCAATAGGATATATCCCGGTTTGCTTATCCGCAATACCCACCGATCCTGCTTCAATTTTTAACCGTGGAGTCTGCCTCCTTGGAGTTACGATACGATGGTCCATGCCTCCGAGGTAACAGAAACCCGGAGTAAATCCGAGCATGTAGACCAGATACAAAGGGGAACTATGTATTGTTATGACTTCTTCAGCCGAAAGATCATTTGTTTCTGCCACCTCCCGAAGGTCAGGACCTGAATTGCCGCCATAAAGCACGGGGATGCTGACAACCGATGGTTCAGGCAAATCTATATCGTCAAGGTTTTGGGAGCAGGAAATAACTGCTTCAACAAGTTCATTATATCTGGTTACGGCCGGATCAAAACATATCATCAGCTCATTGTACGAAGGAATAAAGTCCAGTACTCCCCTTATGTTTTCCTGCCCAAGCCTGAAAAGTAGCTTCCTTACGGTGACATTTGAAGTTTCAGAGATATCATTGCCTGTTTTGATGATCAGGGCAGAATCGCCCATATGATAATAGTTCAACATCGTTCTCAGGTTTATCTGACTGGTTGGACATTTATTCCATTAGCTTTCAGCTCCGACATCAATTCCCGGGCAAAAACGGGAGCCAATTCGTTATCACCATGAATGCAGACGGTTTGGGCAGTTATGTGAATTATTTTCCCGGAAATTGTAATAACTTCTTTATCCTTTACCATTTTAAGTACTCTTCCAATTACCATTTTCGTATCGTGAAGCACAGAACCTGCTATCTTTCTTGAAACGAGTGTACCGTCATCGTTGTACGCCCGGTCGGCAAAAAACTCCCCGACAAATTTAAGACCTTCATCGTCGGCAGCTTTTTGCATTTGCGAACCGGAAGGTCCGAAGAGGAAAAGCGAATTGTCAACAGACTTTACTGCCTGCACAATTACCATTGCGAGATTGTAATCAGCTGCAGCATCGTTATACAGCGCTCCGTGAGGTTTTACATGAGAAAGCTTTTCACCTGAAGCTTCTGCAATCGCTTTTACGGCTCCTATCTGATATATAAGCGACTCGGTCAGCTCCTTATCACTTATTTTCATTGAGGCCCTTCCAAAGTTCTCCCGGTCGGGATAAGAGGGATGAGCACCGATTTTTACACCAGATTTACGTGCCAGCATTATAGTTTTCTCAATTGTAAACGGATCGCCTGCATGGAATCCGCATGCAATATTGGCTGAAGTGATAAAAGGCATTATAAGTTCATCATTCCCCGGATTCTCTGTTCCGGAGTATTCACCCAGGTCACAATTAATATCTGTTTCCATTCCCTGATTTTTCAAATTATTCCGAAAACATGAAGGAGGCTTCGCATTCCTAATCCGAGGGCAATCATTACTACAACAAACCCTGCTACATTTGACAGGATACCATTTACACTGGTGCCCAATAACTTTTTGTTATTCATCACGGTTAGAAGGTAGATTGCGATAACGGGAAGTAAAATGCCATTTGCTGCCTGGGCAAACACTATCGCTTCAATTGGCTTAAGACCCGAGACAGAAAACAAAACTCCTGTTAAAAGAATAACAATCCAGACTGCCCTGAAGCGAAAGGACTTAAGATCCTTTTCCCATCCCATGATTCCGGCAGTTGCGTAGGCCGCGGCCAACGGCGCCGTAATGGCGGAGGAGATCCCTGCCGCAAAAAGTCCCAGACCGGTACAGTATTTTGCCCATATACCAAGCAATGGTTCCAGCTGGATTCCAAAGTCAGAAGGACCTGTAATGGATCGACCCGTATGAAAAAATGCGGCAGATGAGGTTACTATTATCGCCATCGAAATAAGTCCTCCCAATAAAACGTTAACTGACAAATCAATCCGTGCCTCAGGCAAATCAGATTGCTCCTTCCATCGCTCCTGAACAGCGGAGGCATGAAGGAAAAGGTTATATGGAACAACTGTTGTGCCTATCAGTCCAACGAGAGTAAGAAGAGAACCTTCAGGTATGGATGGAATGAAAGTACCCTTCAGCAATTCAGGAAAATCGGGCGAAATAATGATGGCCGTTGTAACGAAAGTAAGACTCATGAGAATGACAAGAGCAATAAGTACTTTCTCTATAAGCTTGTAACTTCCAATATAAAGAAGCACGAACGAGACAATGCCAACGAGAAGGGCCCAAAACTTAACCGATCCGGCAGATGTCTCAAATACCGACTGCAAGCCAAGTGAAGCACCAATTATATTTCCGGTCTGAAATGCAGCATTCCCGGCAGCAATCGCGCTTATCACAAGTACTGAGGTAAAGATCCTGGATGCCTTTGAAGAGGAGTGATTCCTGAGTGCTTCACCCAGTCCCAGCCTTGTTATTATCCCAAGCCTTGCCGACATCTCCTGAAGCACTATTGTAGCGATTATTGAAAAAACCATGCCCCATAACAAGGCATAGCCGAAATTCGCACCTGCCAGAGAACATGTTGTTATAGTACCGGGCCCGATAAAAGCCGCTGTAACCAGCGCTCCGGGACCTAACTTAAAGAACCTGCGTTTTTTTAACATACTAAGTTGATCTGACTTGAATGAGAAATAATTTCATTTAAAAAATAACATTTGTATAAAAAAATAACCAGTATACCTGACACAGATAATTTCCGCAACAATTTACTGTAATTTTCTGTTTAGTACACATAATGAAAGATGAACAATAAAACAAAAAATAATGAAAGCATTCTACCAGTTATCGTACAAAAAACCTGATTCCTCTGTTTTAGGCGAACTGCCTGATCCCTTAGCCGCTGAGGGCCATTTACTTATTACTGTTAAAGCAGTATCAATAAACCCAGTCGATTACAAGATAAAGAACGGAGACCTCCGGTTCCTGGTCCCTTCGAAATTTCCGAAAATTGTGGGAACTGATTTTGCAGGAATAGTCAGGGAAGTTGGTTCAGGAGTCAAGAATTTCAAGCCCGGCGACAGGGTCTACGGTGCTGTGAATCTTTTCTTTGGAAAACAGGGGGCCCTGGCGGAGCTTCTGTCGACGGATGAAAAAAGTACCCGGCATATCCCCGATGGCATGTCATTCGAAGAGGCTGCCTCACTGCCTGTTGCTGCACTAACTGCACTAAATGGTTTGAGGAGATGCGGGATTAAAGAAGGCGACCGTGTATTTATAAACGGGGCAACAGGTGGAGTTGGCCACTTCGCACTTCAGATTGCAAAATCGAAAGGAGCCATTATTACAGCCTCATGCAGCGATGCAAACGTCTCCCTGGCGAAGCAACTTGGAGCCCATTTCACAACTTTGTACAACAAACCATTGGCTGAACCGAAAGAAGGACCATTCGATTCAATACTGGATGCGTATGGAAAAATGTCCGGTACCGATATCAACCGGCTTCTTAAAAAGGGTGGAACCTATGCTTCTCCCCTCTTCATGCCTCCATCACAAATACCTGCTTTTTTTACCCGGCTAATTACAGGCAGAAGACTTACCTCATCAAATATGAGGAAACTGCCGGAAGATTATGAAGAGATCGAGAGACTTTTCAGTGAAAAGAGACTAAAACCTTTAATCGAAAGCATCTACACTCTCGACAAAGCAGCTGAAGCCTTTGAGAAAACTGAAAATGGGAAACCAAGAGGCAAAGTGATCGTAACCATCTGATTCTATATTACTCCATGAAGGCCTTGGTGGAATTACAGCCGGGATGCGAGGCTAGATACTGAGTTACTATTTGCTTTACATCCCACTGGCCCCCTTCGAAGGAATTCCCCAAATGGCGCGAATTTGTAATTCGTGCCATTTTTAAAATAATGTAGTAACTTGCATAAAAATCTAAGGCTATGATACTATCAGCATGTGGATTGAAGTGCAATGAATGCGAATTCTATAATGTAACCTGCACGGGTTGTATTAATGTGAAAGGATCAACATTCTGGGCAAAAGAGATGATGCCATCAAAAGTATGTCCGCTCTATGATTGCTCGGTTAACAAAAAAGGGCTTAAGGATTGCGGGAGCTGCTCTGAACTTCCGTGCAAGATGTTCCGGGAGATGAAAGACCCTAATTCAACTGAAGAACAACACCAGCTTAGCCTTATTGCAAGAGTTGAAGCACTGAGGCCCGGCTCAAATTGAAAGTATTGATTCCATGCTCCACGAAATAAGAACAAAACAATTTATTAAAAGCGATTTAAATACAGTCTGGGACTTCATCAGTTCGCCTTCCAATCTGGCAGTTATAACTCCCGGTTTTATGGGATTTGAAATAATCGGCGAAAATGATGAAAATCAAAAGATGTATCCCGGCCAGATAATTCAATATAGGGTGTCACCTGTTGCAGGTATAAAAATGCATTGGGTAACTGAGATCACCCATGTTTCCGATAAGGTGTTTTTTGTTGACGAACAAAGAATGGGACCCTACGCCTTCTGGCACCATAAGCATTTCATAAAATCAGTTGAAGACGGAGTTGAAATGACTGATATTGTACATTATAAAGCTCCTTTCGGTTTTATCGGCGACATTGCCAATTTTCTTATAATCAAAGGAAAGCTTAAAACCATCTTCGACTACCGGTACAAAAAAATAGAAGAGATTTTCAACTCAGGAGCTTAAAGGCTTCAGGCAGCAGGCGCCGTGCGCCGTGTGCCTTGTGCCTTGTGCCTTGTGTCTTGTGTCTTGTGCCTTGTGCCTTGTGCCTTTTATCTTTCATCCCTGTACATAACCCGTGCTTGTTTTAATACTTCCTCAAAAAGAGAATCAAGTTTTCCGTTTACCCCCCGAACACCCTCATTAACCTTTTCGCACCAGTTGAGGTAATCTAGAACCCTGTTACGGGTCCATCCCAATGGAGGACAATTTATTAAATCACGGATATTCATTATCTTATCGGCAGATTTAAGCTTTTTAGCTCTGACCGATTTGTCTGCAGCATGTTCTACCTGAAGGCGCTTCCTCTCTTCCTTAACAAGTGTCTTGTCATCTGTAACCTCCATTGTCAATGACAGGATCTCATCACCAAAGATACTCCTGATCTCCCCTATAAGCAAATCACGTTCTTCAACAGAATCAACCGTATCCTCAACCACATCGTGAAGTATTGCAGCAGCCAATAAAACAGGATCAGTCTCACCTGCTTCATTAATAAGAAGGTTGGCCACCTGAATCGGATGATTGATATATGGAGTTTTTTCCTCCCCCTTCCTGAATTGGCTCCTGTGACGGGTAGCAGCGAAATCGAGCGACCTTAGTATTACTGAAATCGGATTTAAGGGGTTCATTTCCATAGAATAATTATCTAAATAAGCGTCAGAATTAATTGAGTCAAATGTAAAAGGTAACAGACTATTTACCAAAAGGTGAGGTCAGAAAGATTCATAGTTCCCTAATTGAAGGCTTGTCTGAATACTTTTAGTATTTTTACTTTCCCTGAAAAACCGATTATGAACAAGCACATTCTAATTTTATTGTTGACAATTACTTCATCTGCTTTGCATGTTAATGGGCAGTCGAAGCTTTCTGAAGCCCTCAGAGCCCATGTAGCCACGCTTGCTTCAGATTCTTTATCGGGCAGGGGATTCGGATTTCCTGAAAAAGTACTGGCTGTTGAATATTTAACCAATCAGTTCCGTCTGGCAGGCTTCACAACAAAAAAGGTGAATTACGTTGAGGATTTTTTGCATTTTGAAGGTCAGACTCTTGTTGCGGGACAAAATATTCTTGGGATAATAGAAGGTTCTGATCCTGTTCTGAAAAATGAATATATTGTCATTGGTGCCCATTTCGATCACCTTGGATGGAAACCTGTAAACGATGTGAAAACGATATACAATGGTGCCGACGACAACGCTTCGGGGGTTGCTTCCATAATAGAGATTGGTCGCATACTATCAGAGAGAAAAAGTGATATCAAAAGAAGTATTATCATTGCGGCTTTCGACGGAGAAGAGGCAGGATTATTAGGGTCGTCTGCATTTATTAACGGACCTGCCGGTGATACTTTAAATATAAAAGCTATGTTCAGTCTGGATATGGTTGGTATGTTCAGCAAAAATAAAGGTGTTGACCTAAATGGATTTAATTCGCTCAAAAACGGGGAAAAACTTGTAATTAAAATTGCCGGGAATCAGAATGTCCCGGTCAGGAAAACGAAGGAAAATATAGAGATGTGGACCGACACCTGGTCATTCGGGAAAAAGGGCATACCATCATTTTATGTTACAACCGGATTGATCTCGCCGTACCATAAACCCGAGGATGACAGCGACCTGCTCGATTATGAAGGAATGGAGAAAATTGTAAACCTGATATCGGAAATAGTATTTGAGATGGCAAATACTGACAAGGATGAACCAGATACAAGGTTTATCACACATTCAGTTAATCCAAAGGTAATGACCGGAGTGTCGCTCGGCGCCGGAACAAGTCTGTTCTCATACAAGGATCTGTTCTATAAAGCAAAACCCGTTCTGGCCTTTCAGACCGGCATTACTTCAAAGCTTAAGCTGTCGCGCAGCTTTTTCCTTCAGTCATCAATCTATTATGAAATGACCGGCAGCAATACTGAAAACGAAAGAATATATTTTCACTCTTTTTCACCTCAGCTCGACCTGGTCCTCTCAACTCCGGCAAAAGACATGAGCGAACAGGTGTTTTTTGGATTTGCAGGAGGATATTACAGTTATAATTTCGCTGCAACAGGAAAGGGAAAGACATCTGATTTTACTGAAGTTTACTCACAGGGAGACTATGGAATTAATTTCGGTGCCGGGCTGAGATATATGAAAACGGAAATCAGGATCTGTCAGAAATATGGACTTAAAAATATTGATTTAACTGGTAATTATAGTGGAATATTGAACAGGGGTACTACGTTTTCATATACAAGATACTTTTAGAATTAATCCTTTGAGCCTGCTCCGAAAAGTCTTTTTTTGCCACCAAGGCGCAAAGGCACGAAGACACGCCAAGGTAATTCATTAATATTATGCTCTTTGTGAACCTTAGCGTCTTCGTGTCTTTGTGGCAATTGTATTTCTTATCTTTTTCGGAGCGGGCTCATCATTAAATTGTGTAAATTGTCAACTGAGAAAAAAATATCAAAATGAAAAAAACGACTCTTATATTAGTTTGTGCCCTTATTGCAGCAAGCCTAAGTGCTCAGACACGAAAAAACCTTGCTGAGCTTTTGGGATACCCTGCCGATTCAAAACTCCTTATAATACATGCCGATGATATGGGCCTCTCAAAATCGGTCAATAATGCCTGCATTAAAGCATTTGAAGACAAGGGAATCACATCGGGAAGCATTATGATGCCTTGTCCTGAGGCTAATTCAATATTAAACTATGTTAAGGAACATCCCGGTGTTGACGCGGGAATTCACATTACCCTGACAGCCGAGTGGGACACCTACAAATGGGGCGGCATGATGCCTTCCTCAGAGATTTCAAGCCTTGTTGACGAAAATGGTAACTTTTTTGCAACCGTAGAAGAACTCGGAAAAAGTGGAAAAGGCCCTGAGGCTGAAAAGGAAATCAGGGCCCAGATCGACAGGGTCATCGCTGCCGGAATAGTACCAACACACCTCGATACCCATATGGGAAGCGTTCTGGCAAATCCCGAATTGATTAAGGTGTATATAACTATTGCCACAGAATACAAGCTGCCCTTCCTCCTGCCACGGGAATATCTTGGCATGTTTCCCGACGATGTAGCAAAGTCTCTTGGATCAAATATCTTTCTTCTCGACAACCTGTTTATGCTTGAACCTCAGATGATACAGGACGAATGGATCGAAGCCTACAAAAAAGGAATTGCCTCAATGACACCGGGTCTGAACCAGATGATAGTTCACCTTGGGTATGACGATCAGGAAATGCAGGAGATCTGCAGAGGACACTTTGATTACGGTTCAACATGGAGGAATAATGACCTTAACCTTGTAACAAGCAAAGAGTTTAAGGAGCTTCTTAAATCAAATAATATTATCCTGATCGGCTGGGGCCAGATAAGGGATGCTATGTCTGAATCTCAATAATGAATTGCTACTTTGATTTATTCATCTTTTCGCGTATCTGGTTATCTGATGATTATTTATCTCGAATCAGAAGACAATCCCCAAAAAGTGTTAGAAATAAAAAGAGTCGGAAATAAAAAAGCACAAAGTTCAAAGTCCGGGTCTCATGAAAATTTAATCCTGAACCCGAACCTGAACCTAACCTAAAACAAAATCGATAAACTTAAATTGAATTACCTATCGTCCCATTATTTTATTAATGGCCTCGGTGCGGCTTTGCACCTGAAGTTTTTCATAGATATGCCTTGTATGGGTACGAACTGTCTCTGTTCCTATATTTAACTCTAAAGCTATTTCTTTATAACGCAATCCTTTGGATAAGAACTTCAGGATCTCCTTTTCGCGTATGGTGAGCAAATCAGAACCTTCTATAGTATCTTTTTGCTGAAATGATGCAATTACTTTTCTTGCTATCTGACCGCTCATTGGTGATCCTCCATTAAATACTTCCGTTATAGCTTCAAGAATTTTCACAGGGGCGGTTTTCTTTAGCAGATATCCTGAAGCGCCTGCTTTAAGCGATTCAAAAATAGATTCATCATCTTCATACACGGTGCTCATTATGTACTGGGTGATGTTGCATTTACTCTTCAGAATCCTTACAACTTCAATTCCGTTTATCCCGGGTAGGTGAATATCGATCAAAGCTACATCGGGACATTGGCCCGGCAATAATTCAAGTGCCTCTTCTCCTGTAGCAAATGTTCTGTTACAGATGAATCCGTCGCTGCCATCAATCAACATCTGAAGCCCTTCTCTTATCTCTTTAATGTCTTCAACAATAACTACACTGATCATAACATCTTACTCTACATTATTGATTAAAAATAGACTATTAAATGCAATCTGCACCTAACAAAAAAATGTTACCCCTGAATACTTATTTTCATGATAGTTCCGCTTAAAGGCATTGAAGATATAGAAAATTTTCCTCCGACCTGCTCAATTCTATGTTGCATATTTTTCAATCCATTTGCAAAGAGACGGACACTTTTCTGATCAAAACCCTTGCCATCGTCCTCTATGCTAAGAAAAACTTCTCCATCAGTTTCATGAATAGTAACAGTTACCTTATTGCACCAGGCATATTTTGCAATATTATTAAAGCTTTCTTTAACTGTCAGAAAGATGTTACGCCTTTTTTCTTCTCCAAGACGAAGGGCGGAGAACTGTAACGGGTAATTAAACAAAAGCTGAACAGAGAGGTGCTCAAAATACCTGAGCCCATATTCGCGGATATAGGATGATAAACTTTCAAGTGTATCATTATGTGGATTCAATACCCAAATAATATCCTGCAGGTTATCTACAAGGTATCTGGCGGTAAAAGCTATCTTCTCCAACGGCTCTCTTGCCTTTTCAGGTTCAGCCAGCTGTTTTTTTACAACTTCGCTCAGGATGGCAATAGCTGTAAGCCCGCTTCCAAGATCATCATGCATATCGCGGCTTATACGATTCCTTTCTTTTTCGACAGCCCGGTCTTTTTCAAGTTCTGTCTTCTGCTTTGCCAGCCGCCGTTCGGTATATGTTTTTACTACAAAAATCACAACAGATGTAAATGAAAGAATCATTAATATCCTAAACCACAGAGTCTTCCACCAAGGTGCCCTAACCAGTAAAGGAAGTGAATAAATACTTTCGCCTTCAATTCCGTCAGCATTAAATGCTTTAACTTTTAGTGTATATCTGCCTGGCGGAAGATTTGCATAGCGTATCGCTGTTTTGCCGGGAACTGTTACCCAGGTCTTATCATAATCTTCTAGTTTATAGCTCAGAGTATTTGCCTGTGCATTTGCATAATGAATAACGGCAAACTCAAATCCAAGAGTATTATGCTGATAATCAAGATCTAATTCTTTGATCTCCGATGGGTTTAACTGTTTATAACCTGAATGATTTATCTGAATATCGGTAAGTATGAGTTGCGGAGGGTATGAATTGCTTTTAAACTGGCCGGGGAAAAAAGAATTCATGCCATTTACTCCACCGAAAAATACCTCACCGTTTTTCGCTTTTAAAAAGGAATAGGTATTGAATTCGTTGCTCTGCAAACCATCAGATAATGAAAAGGTCTTCACCGTTTTCGAAATGGTATCAAGCCTGTTTACCCCCGCATTGGTACTTAGCCATAAATATCTTCCATCATCGGCAATGCCGTAAATAAACTGATTGCTCAATCCGTCTTTTGTTGTAAAGAACCGTTCAATTTGTTGAGTGTATTTGTTGAACCTGAGTAAACCGGAGGTACTGCCTATCCATAAAATTGTATCCGTTTGCTCACTGAAGCATTTTATGCTGGCTTCCAGAGGGACATGCTTTAATAATTTCAGGGAATCCTCGTTAAGCATATAAACTGAGAATCCCTTAAATGAGCGTGAAACATAAACGTGTTTCATTTTGTCTACAAAGGAAGTCAGAAAGATCTCCCCTTCATTTCTTATTCCTCCGGCTCTTAATATTTGGTAACCAGTTTTTACCTTTCTGATAAAGAATAAGCCGTCATTTGTAGAACCAAGCATTAATCCGTTTTTAATACAGCAGATGTAATTAAACTCGTTTGAGGATGAACTGAAGCCGGATTTATTTATAGCTAATTTTGTAATTTTTTTTGTGGCCGGATCGATCAGATACAAGCCTTCATAGCTTGCAACCCACACATTATTACAACTATCAACCAATAATTGTTCAATAAAAAGGGGGAGCCCCTTCCTTAGCTGCTGTTTTATCTTTTTGTTTTCATCAAGTATTAGAATGCCGCTTGACTGGGTGCTGCACCAGAATTCATTATTAACATTAATAATTGATCTGATAAAATTGTCAGAACCAACTGAGTCCGTTTGCTCTGTTTTCAAATTATGATTGAACCTGAACTTATTTATACTTGTATAATCGACACCCTTCCCCCACAAGGAAACCCATAAATCTCCTTTTTCATCAGTATAAATATATTGAACCTGATTTCCGGCAATGGAATAACTATTGTATTCAGAATTTTCATACTGATAATTTGCTTTTCCACTTGTAGTATCAACAGAAAACAAACCGCTCCTGATAGTTCCGGCCCACAAGGTCCCGCTCTTGTCAAGGTGCAGTGCAGAAATCTTCCCGATTTCATTGATGCCAATTTTATTGATATAAAGAAGCAGCTTTTCATTATGAAACCTGTAAATGCCATCATCAGCTCCTACCCAGAAATCATCAACCGATGTTGGAAGGAGGGAATTAATATGGATCGATGGAATTTCAAACCTTTTTTGGTGCCATTCAAGTTTTTCGTTTTCAACTTCCCCATACCAAATTTCCGATGGGACGCCTGAACCGGCAAATATTTTTCTCAAAGGCTGATAAAGCTGTGAAGGAAAAGGTTTTAAGGCTACCTTTTTCTTCCACCCAACTCTGTCGACAATTTTAAAAGTTTTACTATCCGTCTTAAAAATGGCGATACGAGAATCCACTTCAAACCAGACATTGCCTTTGTCGTCAATATAGAAAGGAGTATAGAGCTTATTATCTGTAGCCGGCCCCTCTATCCTGAAATTCTGAAACTTGTCAAGTGAACGGTTGTAAAAATTAAGTCCCGCATCACTTCCAATCCAGAGGTTTGAGTTCCTATCTTCCAGAATATTTAAAAAGAAGGTCCCCTTTAATCCACTTGATTCATATATTGAAGAACGGAAGTTAACGCAGGTCACCCCATCAAAACGATTAAGCCCGTCGTATGAACTGATCCATACAAACCCTTTTGAATCGCGGTAGATACAATTATTTACGCCCTGCGATAATCCGTTATTTACTGAGAGATGGTTGAAATAAAGTTGTTCTGACGCAGCAGCATTTGACACATTTATTGAAAGAATTAAAAAAAAAGATGCCAACAGCTTCATCATCTGATATATGAAAATATTATATAAAACCCGGTTATTCAACTACAAGATCCACCGTCCCCTTTATCCTTGAATCACTTTTTTTATCGCTGATAGTCAATTCACAGTGAAGCGGATTTTTATATTCTTCACCATAAACATAACTTGTGCGTGTAATTTCCTCATCTTTAAAGTTTTAAGGTTAAGTACTATTCTGAATGAGTTTTTCAATGACAATTGAATATTGAAAAACTGATAATTATTGAAGACTATCCGGAATATCAGGTTGCACTACCATCCCGGTCGGTTATATGCAGTTACAAATACCTTTCCGTCTATAACAATAGCAGCGTCACCGTTCTTAACGTTTTGCTTTAAAAGTGAATAACGGTTTGTTTTACCCGTTACCTGGGAGACCGAAACTATGGATAAACCATCGGTTCTCCAGGTACCACGGTCAGAATTCTGGTTTGCAGTACCTCCATATGCTGACTGATCAACTGTATAGGCTGACCGGCTCGACTCAGAATTATAAATATATGAGCCATCGGCATTCAGGGTAATACATTCCGCACTGCTCGATCCGCCTCCCGAATACGCATTGTAATTATTCGACATTATACACCATTTCCCTGCCATTTGCTGATCTACCCCGTCGGGTCGCAAAGCCGATGTTTTTGTATAAGTTGATGAATTTGCGTTCTGCGAAAGTGTCAGCTGATTATTGGCAAGACTGTAGTTAAAGCTTGTGTTGCCCTCAGGGGTTGAAATATTAATGTAACTCCCTGAAACAGAGTAGATATAGGATGCACCATTGTAAAGCAATGACCCGTCGGGATAAAAGACCAGTTTCCCCTGCTGCCCGTCCCAAATACCTGACAGACCTGAACTCCCCCCTGACATTGCGGGACTATTGGCTCCAAATCCTCCGTTATTGCCAGACTGGTTATTATTTGTATTTCCGCTACTATATGCTGACTGCGGATTGTTGTAATTTGAGTAAGCATTTCCCGCCTGGCTGTAGTTCTGATTCCTGTATTTTATTTGCACTCCCTGGAATTCGCCCGTACCGTTATCAAGTAACAGCATGGTAAGAGGGAAGTTACCATTATTAAATACCCAGGTTCCGGCAACTGACTGAGAAGAGACAATATTTACTGCAAAAAAAAGTCCTGTTAAGGTCAAAATAAGACATCTCATAACTTTTAACTTTATTACAATGATTTTGCACTAGCAATTTTTACAAAAACAGAATGCTGAATATGTCCCCCACCCAAAATCAACGAGCGTTAAAGATTAATATTTATTATTGCAAAAACAACTTCTGATAAACTTTTTATTCAGAAATTCCACTGTTAATTTTTTAACAATGAGTTCTTTCTGTAAAATGACGTAATTATTTCTTTAACTTTGACTATTGTTTATTCTGTCATATTAGTCATGAGAAAAATCCCGGTACAGCTAAAGGTTGGTCTACTGATGACACTTGCCGTCGTCCTGATCTCAGCGACCGGTTATTTGTCGTACAGGAATCTTTCAAAAGTTGTTTCTTCTATCAGGGATGATGATGATCCTGAATCGATGCTGCTGAGTATCCGTGAAATATCACTCGATCTCGAAAAGGCACAGAACAGCGTACGCATTTATACAGTTACCGGAGCCACTTCTGATTTGCAGCCTTACTACAAAATAATATCAAATATCGATCTTAAAATCAGCAATCTTCGTTCAGAAGCACTAAACGATTCAGTTCTGGTAAGCCAGATCGACCTTATAGGTAAACTTATCAAAGAGAATATTGTAATCTGGAATAGGTTGTTATATCTTAATAATAACAGCAAGGTTACTGACTATCTCGACGAACTCTCCACAACACTGAAGAATGATTCAATCAATGCTGCCTTAAAAGAAAAGAACATTCTCAAAAGGGTATTCGGACGCTCCGAAAAGAACCGGGTCAGCGGACAGGATCTAAGGAACGATATAAGGGAGATAAAAGAACAGGACTCATTAAACAAGCAGGTACTAAGGAAGCGTGAATATCAACTTGCTGTTACCGGTACTGAAATCAAGAAACAATTCTATGATCTGATAGCCAGAATAGAAACCGAGATCTCACTGACAATCGAAGCAAAAGCTGCCTCGGCCGACAAGCTTGCCACCAGGACATATTTCTTGCTCACTTTGTTTTCGCTTATGGGAACACTGCTTGCAATAGTCGTAATGTTCGTAATCACCCGCTATGTCAGAAAAACAAACGAATACCAGCTGGCACTCCAGAATTCAAAGGATGAAACGGAGAAGCTTACCCGGATGAAGGAGCTTTTTATGGCTAATATCAGTCATGAATTAAGGACTCCTGTAACAGCTATCTCGGGCTTTGCCGAGCAGCTGATGCATGAACCGTCAGACGAAAAGACTGCGGAGAAGCTAAGGATAATCAAATCATCATCCGATCATCTTGCAGGCGTTATTAACGATATACTCGATTTCTCGAAACTTCAGAATGGAAGCATGTCGCTTGAGCAGATCCATTACAGGGTGAGGGATATTCCCGGTGATGTGTGTGCACTATTTGAAAATCAGGCTGTTTCGAACAATACAGGTTTAACCTGGTCGGTAACACCCGATACACCTGTTGTCCTTTTGGGTGATCCATACAGGCTGAAACAAATTTTAATAAACCTGATAAGCAATTCAGTAAAGTTCACCAGAAACGGGAAGGTTCATTGTTCAATTAAAGGCAATACGAATCAAAATAGAGATGTTGATCTTTTAGTTGAAGTTACCGATACCGGCATAGGGATTGAAGAGAGCAGGATAGAACATATTTTCGATGATTTCACCCAGGAAGAGATGAGTACTACCCGCAAATACGGAGGCACCGGACTGGGGTTGTCGATAGTAAAAAAACTTGTGGAACTTCAGAACGGCAAACTTGAATGTGTGAGCAGGAAGAATGTTGGAACCAGGATAACCTGCACAATTCCTTACCGGGAGGGAGACGAGGAAAAAATTATCCCTGAGAGTCCGACCCCGGTTCAAATACCCGATGAAATGAGAAGGCTTAAAATACTTGTTGTCGACGACCAGGAGTACAACAGGATGCTATTCAGGACAATCCTCGAGAGGTGGAAGGTAGGTTTCAGTGAGGCATCGGGTGGTGATGAGGCCCTGGAGATACTGAAGAAAGAGAGTTTCAACCTGCTGTTCATGGATGAAAGGATGCCCGGTATTGACGGGCTTGAGACTACCCGGATTATCCGAAACGAATTGAAAATTGATGAATCGGCGATGCCCGTTATCTGTATAACCGCAGCGAGCGTTACTGATAACCAGGAGAAATACAGAGTTGCCGGAATGAATGCCTTTCTGTCAAAACCATTCAGTGAAGCTAATTTGCTCAGGACAATTCTGTCGGTTACCGGTATTAAGCCTCCAACTGAAACGGTTGATGACAAGCCGGAAGAAAAGCCTGTTAACAGGAGTTCGGAGAAGATCGACCTCAGAAGTCTTTACCATCTTGCCGACGGAGATGAACTCTTTGTAAAACAAATGCTTGTATCCTTCATTGAGTCTACTGAAAAAGGTTTTGCAGAGATGGCAGTAGCCAATTCAGGCGAAGCAGCAGAACAGATATATGAACTGGCTCATAAAATGTTGCCACCTTGCCGGCATATTGGGGCGAAGGAACTAACGGCTATTTTGAAGGAGATTGAAGATACTTTCCGCGGAGGCGCTGGTTTTATAGAGATTGAAGGGCTGGTCGCAAAAGCCAGAAAGGAATTTGAATTTGTCAGGGCGGAAATTCAGTCAGTTACCGACAAAACACCCTGACCAGATTATTGAACCCCCGTCCCAAAGTCTTAACACTTTAGGCACTTTAGACACTTTAGACACTTTAGACACTCTAGACACTCTAGACACTCTAGACACTTTAGACACTCTAGACACCCTAGACACTCTAGACACTTTAGACACTCCAAACTCTTCCAATCATAATAAGATAACGAAAAGCATCCTTTCTTAACCAGATTTTCACTAGATTGGAGTTGTTCTCCATGATATTTAAAAGTTGGTTCGATGCGTTTGACATTCTATTAATCAAGTAATTGAATAGCAATGCACATGTGACTGACGGGGCGGAAGCATAGCCGGAAGATAAGCAATGCCGGTTCCTGACTAAAAAAGCTGTTCCCTTTCTGGGGGTAAGTTGACCAAAGAAATCCTGTTGAACAGTTAGGCCTATACCTCATATTTGAGGCATAACAACAACTTCGCAGCACACTGTCTTGAAAACGGGGTTGATCTGAGGTAAATACAATGCATGCCGGGTCATGAGGACAGCAGGGCAACTGAAATATACATTCATATAACAACAAAGGGATTAGATCAGATTGAGATTCCTTTGGACAAGCCTGATATTTAAAATTTTCTCACCTTGGTAACAGGATTGCCATTAGCAAACGCAAATAATAGGAAATAGTGCAGGTTTGAACGGTATTTACAGCTATTTGAATAATTTTAATAATGAAAAAAGGGGCTGTGTCCATATTGGATATAACAACAATATGGTGGTTACACAGACGTTAGGTTTTATAGCTCGACTATTCCATAATTTGGATATTTAAACCAGAATACTTATCTTTGACGTTAGTAACGCGATACGGAAATGATAACTTCGTTTGGATCAAAGGAGACCGAAAAAATATGGAATGGAGAAAGAGTAAAAAATCTGCCTCAGGAAGTGCAACATATTGGAAGGAGGAAATTAAGAATGCTTAATAACTCACAAAATTTGATGGATTTAAAAGTGCCACCATCGAATTTACTTGAGAAACTATCTGGCAAACGAAGTGATTTTTACAGCATAAGAATCAATGACCAATGGAGAATTATTTTTAAATGGGACGAAGGAAACGCAAGTGAAGTAAAATTATTGGATTATCATAAATAGAAAAATGGAAAAGCTTTCAAATATTCACCCTGGAGAGATTCTTCTTGAAGAGTTTCTAAAACCATTAAATATTTCTGCTTACAGGCTTTCTAAAGACCTGGGAATTCCTCAGACCAGGACTTCGGAGATAATCAAAGGACACAGGAGTATTACAGCAGATACCGCAATAAGACTCAGTACCTATTTTGGCAATTCCGCCAAATTCTGGCTTGGACTTCAGAATGATTTTGATTTGGAGGAAGAGAGGAATTCAAAAGAACCGGAATTCAAACATATTAAAAGACTAAAGGAGCATGCAGCATGACATTAATGTGTATTAGCTTCGAAGAAATCTTTTCTCATATCCTCGGACCTTTGTTTCTCAAGAAAGATCAAATAATCCGACAATTTTAAAAATGACCGAGTAAATAGCTACAAAACCTAACAACAGCTAAGCATAATGCGGGATTCAGAGCAATCGATTGTTTTATTTATCGCATTAAATTTTCCGGCACCACGACTATTCCATCTACCGCAGTCCCGCACTATGCCTAGCTATCACCGTTATGCACCATTCTAAGTGCGACAGAACCCAGAAGAGAGATGCGGGAAAATTTGTACATTTGTAATTGACATAAAACTTAAATAATATGTTCAACACAATAGAAATAGACAGAAAAAACCTGACCATAATGGGAGTAAAATTTTCAGACTTGAAAACTTTAGAAAGCACTGCAAATGCTTTAGGAAGTAATATGTTTGAAGGTTATAAGCCAACACCAAAAGGAATTGAAATCATAAGGGATTATGTGACAGGAAAAATTTCTTTAAGTGAATTGGTGACATTTGCTAAACAAAAAGCCTATGTCTAATTCCTATAAATACATAGACCCTGACTATACTTACACAGACCCCAAGACAGGACTTTTAAGAAATCTACAGGACATTACAGACCTAGAAGTATTACTCTTTGTTGAGAGTGGAGCTGTAACTAAACGTCTTCAGGAACTTTATGAAAACCCGATAAAGATTAAAGGAATTGACAGCCTATTTGCAATTCACAAACACCTATTTCAAGACATTTACACTTGGGCAGGAAAAAAGCGAATAGTTGAAATCAGCAAAGACGGGAAACAATTTTTCCCGACTACTCATTTTGACAATGCACTTAGAACATTGACCATTTAGTAACTGAGTTCAAGAAAATTCAAAAAGACAACAAAAAGAACTTAGCCGAGAAGTTGGCTGAAATTCTAGATAATGTAAACTACTTACACCCTTTTAGAGAAGGTAATGGTCGAGCACAAAGAGAGTTTTTAAGAATGTTGGCGTTAGAAAAAGGATTGACCATGAATCTCAACCCTCCAGACAATAAAAGTGTTTACGAAAGATATATGAAAGGGACCATTGAAAGTAACGCTAATGTATTGACAGAATTGATTATTGAACTAATTGACACAAATATCGAATAGAAGAACGGTGCATAATAAATAGGAATATGAGCGGTACGCAGCACCCAGTCCCGAGTACTCGGGATTGAACCACAACCCCGGCAGAAACTTAATTGATTTTTCCTATGTACTTAATGACGGTTTTTAATTTTTGCCTATTGAATATCAGGCAGAAGTATTAAAATCAAATATAGGAATTTTTGATGCATTATGATTTAAATGCGGTACATGAAAAAAATGGAAGTAATTAATTGGAAAGCTAACCCGCAGGGATTTAGTTCAACAAATTGTATCTTGACATTGCATTTTATCTTACTTAATTAAAATATCATAATGACAAAATTCATCAAATCTTTAATCATCATTAACGGCCTCATCATTCCAACAGTACTATTAGTATCACTTGGTATCTTTATAATTACTTTAATCCAAAGTTCTTCTAATTCCAATGACTCAGTTGCTGTAAATACAGATAATACAGTTCTAAATAATGGGGATACTCTAATTAATCAAGGACTAAACTATTATTCCCCTGAGCCAATTTATAATTCATTAAACTACTGTATCAAAATAATGCCAAAGACTTATGATAAACCATTAAATATTGGCTCTGGTTCTTCATTTGAGAAGGGTAGCTACTATCAAAATGATTCATATTTAAATGTATTATTTCTTGATAGTAATTACAATGTTATAAGCAGACTCCTTGACAAAAAAGCATTCATATTATCGATGATGATTCCCACCTCATATAATGAAGAAAAGACTGATACTACAGTAAAAAATATTGGATACCTAATCGCATTCGAGGACTCAAATAATGACAAAAAGATAGATGATAGAGATTTCAATGACCTTTACATTTCTGACCTGAACGGAAAAAACCTTGTGCAAGTTACAAAGGGGATTGATGTTAAAGAATTCATTTTCATTAATCACCACAAAGATATTTTCATATCGTACACTGATAGAACAGACATTAAGGACGAGTATAAAATGAAAAGATTTGCTTCCTACAACATTAAAATGAGAGAGTTATCAAATCTATCAGGCATTGAGAATGCTCTTAAAGGAGTCCAAAGAATCTTACAATGATCAACATTTACTAATAAAGATACTTAAGTTCAGAAAATCCGGGGTTATAATTCTATTAATATTAAAAATGGATACAGGGAATTGGAGATTCGTTCACCCAGAGACTTTATGACTTATGACGACAACGAATAAGAAAAAGTTCGACGCTGTTAAATTCATGCGTGAACAGAGAAAGAGATTGAGCGAAAAGCTTTCCAAAATGACTAAAGAGGAAATAGTTGAATACTTCAGAAGCTAGAAACTGGAAAATTCAACAAAGCCCAGTGCATAACAACGCGGTATATGTAAGGTTATATACACCTGACAGATAGACTAGCATGACAGTCAACCTACATATAACTTAAAAAGCAATAAGTTCAATACATATGTCAGGACTCCCAACACACAAGCAAGAGTTTGGCAGCAGCCACCGCAACACCCGACGCTGCTGCCAAACACAACTTGTCCCGACACCTCGGGATGTTTTTTGCCTACCCGGACTTAAATTTAAGAATAGTGTTACATTTATAATGAAGTACTTATACTAAGTGCCATTTAAACCCGTTTTGACTGTCAAATACTGCCCCACCTTATACATGAATAAGACTCTTGCATTAACCTGCTGTTTACTTTTAACAAATTTCTTATTATTAGCACAAAAACACACAATTTTTGGGAATATCAGTGATTTAGATAATGGCGAACATCTGATTGGAGCTACAATTTTAGCAGAAGGGAAAAACTTAGGAACAGCCTCGAATAACTACGGATTTTACTCACTTACTCTTCCTGAAGGAGCCTACAATATTTCCTTTTCTTATATTGGCTATAAAACATATTCAACACATGTTGAAATTAAAAGAGATACTACTATAGATATACGCTTAAAACTTGAAACTACTGCATTGAATGAAGTAATTATTGAAGCAAAAGATAATAGTAATGTTTTTGTTAACCAGATGGGAAGTCACTCTTTAAATCTACAGACAATTAAACTGGCACCTGCTGCCGTCGGAGAAATTGATCTGATAAAAAACCTGCAATTACTTCCGGGAATTCAAACCGCAAATGAAGGTACTACAAATTTATCTGTAAGAGGAGGGTCATTCGACCAAAACTTATTTCTACTTGATGATGCACCTATCTATAATCCATCACATGCTTTAGGTTTCTTTTCAACTTTTAATCCAGATGCGATCAGCAGCGTAAAAATCTATAAGACTGCATTTCCTGCCCAATATGGGGGGAGATTATCCTCTATCATTGATATCAGGATGAAGGAAGGGAATAATCAAAAATTATCCGGCAATGGTGGCATGGGATTAATTGCCAGCAGATTATCTCTTGAGGGACCAATTAAAAAGGATCAGGCTTCATTTATTTTAAGTGGAAGATACAGCTATGCAGGATTAACAGCTAATTCTTTGGGATCGTTGGGACAGATTATTGGGATACAAAGTCTTCGGGATTTTGACAATCATAACGAGATTAATTTCTTTGACATAAATGCAAAAGTAAACTACAAAATAAAAAATAATCACTTCTACCTTTCTGCATACGCAGGGAGGGATCATTTCTTTTATTACTCAATAGATAAGAACAGCAGTATGGATTGGGGGAACCAGACGGGGACAGCCCGATGGAACCATGTATTCAACTCAAGAATTTTTTCAAATACAATGATTGTGTACAGTAAATACGATTATTCCTATATTCTAAAGGATGATGCAAGACATTTTAAATGGTCTTCTAAACTGCAGGAAGTTGATCTTAAATCAGATTTTGACTATTTCATAAACCCTTTAAACCATCTTAAATTTGGCATTTCATTAGAAAATCATAAATACTTTCCTGGCAAAATAGAGCCACGCGATTCTACCTCGCTGACCAAACCATTTGAACTTGACAGACAAAAATCACTTGAGGGGGCTATTTACATTTCAAACGAGCAAAAAATCAGCAATAAAATTAGTCTTAGTTATGGTTTGAGATATTCAATGTTTTTTCTGCTGGGAGAAAGTACTGTTTATTCTTATTCGCCTGAATTTGTAATAATTGATTCGCTCCGCTATGGAAATAATGAATTAATCAAATATTATAACGGATTAGAACCCAGACTCGATTTAAGATATTTAATTGACAATAATAACTCAGTCAAGATATCATACACCTATGTTAAACAATATCAGCACTTATTAAGTAATTCTTCAGTTGGGCTTCCGACCGATGTTTGGCTTCCAGTAAACAAATATATCAAGCCCCAATATTCAAACCAGTATTCTATCGGGTACTATAAATCCTTTTCAGATAATAAATATGAGGTTTCTACTGAGCTATATTTCAGAAGAATCGGTAATACAATAGACTATAAAGATAATTCTGACCTATTTTTAAATCCCCATGTTGAGATCCAGGTATTGAATGGAAAGGGTCAGTCATATGGTGCTGAATTCTATATAGAAAAGAAATACGGCAAAATTAGAGGTTGGATCAGTTATACGCTCTCCAAAACTACAAAGCAGATAAATGGGATCAATAATAATAAACCCTATCCGGCGACCTATGACAAGCGACATAATCTCTCGGTAGTTTTAATTTATAAATTATCCAAAGCATGGGATATTGGTTCAACATTTAAATTCACATCAGGCGGATATATAACAATACCTGAAGGTTCATTTCTCTACTATGGAGCAGCATTCAATTATTACACTACCCGTAACGGTTATAAGCTTCCACCTTATCACAGGCTTGATATTTCATTTACTTATAAAAACCCTAAAAAGCAATTAAAAAGCAGGAAGCCAGAGTGGAATTTTGGCATTTATAACCTCTATAGCCGCAAGAACATCTTCTCATTATTTATCAGGCAGGATGATTACGACTTTGATACTACAAGGGCGTATAAAATGTATTTGTATGGGATAACTCCTTATTTAACATATAATTTCAGATTCTGATATGAGAAAGTTATTTGTTCTATCCCTATTTGTAATGTTATTTTCAGGCTGTATTGAAGAATATGACCTTTATCGTGCTGATATTGTTCAAAGGTTGGTTGTGGAAGGCTTAATTACAAACAAACCAGGACCATATTATATACGTCTTACAGAAAGTCAAACCGGAAGTTTTAAAGAACCTGATTATGGTTATACTGATGCTGCTATTGCTGTAAAAGATGCTCAGATTATTATATCAGATAATATAAACCAAATCGACACTTTGATTCCAGTTGATATTAATCTGGATGAATATACTTTAGATAGGTTTGGATACTATAAACTGGTTTATGATAGTTTCGGAAATATAGTTGATACCCTGTTCTTAAAAGATCCTTTTGCATTCAATTACAATAGGGGATTTTATAAAACAACTCACCTGATTGGTATACCGGGGCGAACATATTCTTTAAGAATCCTTTCAGCAGGCAAGGAGTATCAAGCCTCTTCATTCATGCCACCAGTCCCTGAAATAGATTCAATAGGCTTTGCTAAAGAAATTCTGGAAAAGGATAATGCAGTAAATATCATTCCGTTACTTTACTTTTCCGAGCCTCAGGGTATTAAGAACTATTACCTTATCCAGCTTAATGATGATATTAGCATCCGAACATATACAGCCGGCACACTCTGGCAATTTGCAATAGTTTCTGACGAATTTCTTCAACCTTATGTTAACGGATTGAATATTAGTCAGGGGCAAACTCCACGAAGTATTATATATCCTGGCTATGGGCCTGCAGATTCTCTTTATGTCGCTTTGTCCTCACTTACCCGTGATGGTTATGAGTTTTACAAAATACTTATACAACAGTTTAAAAATGATGGAGGAGCATATCAACCTTCTCCGGGTTCCCCTCCAACCAACATGAGTAATGGAGCACTCGGATATTTCAGAGCTTCATCCATAAGTGAGAAAAAAACAAAAATTCCTCGTATTTTTTAATAAACACCGCTCTAAACTTTGAAAAATGAATCAAAGTTATACCGAGACAGCTTTCTTGCACCGAGACAGTTTAAAAATTAACCCTACATATAACAAGCGGGTATGAGCAAAAAGACTTGTCATAATTTTTGCTCGTCACCTGGACAGTTTTATCGTGACACAAAACTCATCGTCCGTTTACCAGCTTCGTAAAACCGGCTCTGGACAGTTCCTGCAACCGAGACAACTTAATCTTTCGCCGGGACTGGCAAAAATTGCGGCACCTGTCCCGATCCCTCGGGATGGTGTCTTGCCCGCCGGGACAGCTTTTCGGCTAAAGTATCGCATGACACATCGGCGGGCTGCGCCACCAACGTTTACTACCGCAACCGCCGGCCCGTTAGCATTCATTGGCTCCGAAAAAAAGCCACCTTGACAACTACGTTATTACACCTTGCATCTCTTTTTACCATGACCAACGAATACTAACTCAAAAAATAGGTTGGTGCTTATAGATACCTTAATTCCAATATTATATTAAATTTGCATTATGATTCGAAGAAAGCAACATATTATCCAGTTGATTCGTCAGAAGGTAAATGAAATCGACAATAGCGCTGAGGTTATA
>CAIMVD010000032.1 GCA_903844815.1 uncultured Bacteroidota bacterium
AAGCTTTAAGTGTTGTAGCTGCTTATAAAACCAACTGATTCACTCTATTATTATTAACTTTAGGCACTCTAGACACTCCTAACTCTAGATCACTGATTAGTTACGTTTATTATTTTCCATTTTCTACCGTTTTTAATTTTTTAACCTGCAGTGCATCAAAAAAGGCAAGCCAGTATTCTTTCCGGATTCTAAATTCAGAATCTATTCTAGTGGACACCAGGATATCAGGTGTCGCAAGGGTGTAGAGTTTCTCCCATAAATTGGCTTCATCGAGAGTTTTATGAGCTTTTTTACCTTTTAAATCATCTAATTCCCTCGTCCATCCATGCAAATCCTTCGACGCCAGAAGTAAATCGCGCAGCTTCGATATTAAAGAGTTGGGAATTTTGCCGTATTTAAGCGAAGCCGCCCCGATAGCTTTTTCCCTTAAGGCATTAAAAAGGTCATTTTCTGATTGCTCCGCAAAAATCTGTTTTAGAATTTCAATTGAAAAAGAATTACCTGAATCTGGTTTAGGATTTAAAGTGTTTTTCTCAGCTTCATTCGACCGAACAAGATCTGGTTTCAGATCCAGTATCTTTATACGGCCATATCCTTCTGATTTTCTTTCACCCAAACCTTCCGTTTCAAGTTTGTTGATAATTCCCTCCTCAGTAGTCCCAACGAATTCTACTTTCAGGGTTGTTCCGATGTCGAAGGCGGCTTCCCTTGGTGTTTTGCTCATCCATACTCCCATATAGTTTTCAACGTAATCGAATGATGATGCAACGGAAATTTCCTTTATATTTTTGAAATACAGGGCCACCTCTTTCCGCAGAACATCAATATCAGGTACCGCCAATCCGAATTTATTATAGGTTATTACAGGGCTGTGAAACACAATAAAAACAGGTGATTTGTGACTAATTAAATTCGTGTCTGTCAAAGACAATTTAAGATTCTCAAATTTAACTTTCGAGTATTGAGCCGTTTTTGACTTGCCCATCCTGTGAACACCTTCATTCTGCTCGAGTAACGACTGAATATAGGTGAGTTCTGAATTTGTTCCCATAAGCTCGCCCGAAAAGGTCTGCCCGGGGTCAATACTCTCATAGTAAAATATATCTCCCTGCTCCCTGGTGCTTCTACCGGCAAGACGATTATCGGTGCGTGAATTATGAAAACTAAAAGAGGCTGACACAGTTCCTGAAGCAATTTCATTTTCTGAAATGCGTGCAAACCCGTGAAGGGGTTTTAATGCAGTCTTACTGTCAAAAAGGAATTCGGCTTTCGCATCAGAAATTAATTTGTCATAACCATAAATGAGTGGAACAGGAAGGAATCCCTTTTTGAAAGCATTATTAAATCTTACTTTCGATTCAAGAACAATATTTCTGAATACAGGGTCTCTATGTGTTTTTGTTACTAGATCTCTGTTATGTATAATCAAGCCTGCAATAAGTCCCCTTATATTTTGTCCCGGAATAAAGCTTTCTGTTGATACAGTGTTTTGTTCACCAAGTAGTTTGGCAATAAGCAACGAATCAAGAGTTTTTATCTCAAATTCGAGTTTTGCGTCAGGATTGCTTTCATTTTCTTTAAATACTATCCCTTTCAAATCTCCATCCAGGTTATTAGTTGACTTCCCACCCGAAAAAACAAGTTTTACCTTTCCGAAACCTCTGTTCCTGCGTGTTCCTATGTAGCGGAGATTAGCCAAAACATCCTCCAGAAAATTCTGATCTTCTGAAGGAACATTTTCGATGTTGGTTTCAAATTCGATTCCCTCCCTGATTAACCTGTATTTTCGCAATGATGTATTCATGGCAATCCCGTTCTCTATTGAGGTTTGCTGCCGTGTTTCGGTAAAGTTTTTCCGGATAGAATTGCGACTGAGAATGTTTCCTGATTTTTCGAGTTCTACGGTAATTATCTCATAATCCTTAATTACAAGATTATTGAATACCAGTTTCCCTGATTCCTTATTACCCTTAAGCCCGAATAGTTCATTAACTTTTTCTTTCCCGGCACCAAGTATTTCGCAAACCTCAAGGGCACTTTCGCGCATAAGACCTTTGAATGTTCTTGCCTGAATGTAAGGAAATCCGTAATTGTCGTATTTTACATCAGCATCAATGAATGAAGTGCTCTCACCCGATGCAGAAAGAAGCGGAGACTGAGTTTCTAAAGTAATTTTCATGGGCTTTTACTATAATAGGTTATCCAAATAGAAATCCATCAACTCAATCTGGTCGAATACCGGAGTTTTAGAATTATCCCAGATAGTTTTTTTATTTAATGGCAGCGACAGTTCAATCTCAGCCATTTCCTTTTCGAACAGTTTCTGGGAAGAAGCTGAATCAGTCAGTATTTCCCGCAATTTCATAACCTTGTTTCGTGGCCATTTCAAATTTATTGCAGGATTTTTCACAGGGTGGCAGTAAGTAAGTCCCTTAAACAACTTTATTCCCTCTTTTAGTTTTTCAATTGAATTAGATTTAGATTCATCGAACAGTAAGTATGGTCCGAAACTGAGATTACCAGATTCAGTCTTATGTGTTCTTTGGCGCAACATTTCAGGGCTTCCTGAAAAGGTTGTTGATGAATAATAAAAGGATATATATGATCCCGGGGTCAACCTCGAAACTTTCTTCGCCTCAGCACATAGTTCTTCCGCCAGTTTGACTGCTTTATAGAACGGGAAATGAGACTTAACAATCGCAACCCCCGCACACGCCCCATCCATTAATTTTTCAGAATTATCCAAACTCCGATCGTGATCATTGTAAAACAATCTGATAAATTTTTCGGCCAGATACATACCTAATCTTCCCTCACATAAGAATGTAATATCATCTCCGCCAACAAGTATCGGACGAATTGGAAGTATTTCTCCTTTAATATTCAGATCTAAAAGCTTTTCATTCTCCTTTAAATCAATTATGTGTTCAATCAGAGAGTCCATGGCATTAAATGCTTTTCGCGAAACTGCATCTGATTTTCTGCGTAAGTCCCTGATTAAAGATATTTTTGAAAAGACATTTCCCATTCCATTTCCGTCAATATGGACTACGGCAATATATGAACCCTCAATTTCCTGGCCCAGATCATCTATTTTGTCAGGCAAGACATAGCGTCCAGCCAGGCATTTATAAAGTTCATTTTGATTGCTGAAGGCAATCTTCGATGCTTCAAGCTTTGATGCAGAGGTCATTGAGATATATGCATCAAGATCATTATCATATACCTCAGCAGCATCGTTGCTCAATGGGCAATCGGCTGTTATCCCGTGTTTTGGTACACTTACCTGGAATTTGTATTCAGCCTTGCGTTTTTTCAAATCTCCAAGCAATTCTCTGAAACTTTCGGGGTATTTATTCAGATCGAAATCATTTCTGAGACCAAATAACAATCTGAGAGTTGGAAACTTCAGCAAACATACTTTGCTGAAGTTTTTAATGAAATTGATGGCTTTTTCTGATTCCTTAAAAAAAATCAGGCAGTTTCCGCCGCCAATATATCCCACCTCGCATGGAGACTCATCGTCCACATCATTAAACTTTTTCCAGAGGTTGATATTAAAATCTTCTCCATAAACTTCCTTTAAGGTTGCATCCATTGGACCATTTTCACCAAAAAGAAGCTTCTCGATAATGTATGAAGCGCCAACATTTTCCTTAAGTTTATTACTTGTAAAAATATACTCCTGAATTGAGGCGACTTCAATAAGTACTCCGGTTCTAATTTTTGTCATATTTTATTTGTTTTAACTTACTGTTACAACATAGGAAAGGCAGAAGGACAAAAAAGTTGATAAATCAAAATATCAGAGCTATTAGAATCAAATCAGAATTTTCCCTATAAAAACTCTTTTAAAAGTTTTAGTTATCACAAAATAATCCTGGAAATCATCTTGGTTTTAATGTAATTAATATTCGGAATTTCTCTCTATGTTTCTTATAGCTGTTTCTTCTGGCAAACCATCAGACCCTTTTGATAATGAACAATCAACTCATATTTTACCAGAGAACCATCTCCGCTATTCCGAACCCATTATCTGGACTAAATTACTTATGATATTATTGAAAGGACATCTGCTTTATTAAGTGACTCTAAATTTAGAATTTCTTAAGAGAGAAAACAATGATTTTTGAAACTAATTTTAAGTTTGTTTAACGATGTTATTGTGAGAAAGTAAATCTTATCAAAAAGCGATACGATTTGTTGTCATAAATACTTCTTACATAACCAAAACCTTTAGTGGAATCAAAGAACTTTACTTTTCCATACTTTTTTGTTGAATAGTCCCTGAATGAATTATCTTTTAAAACTTTATTGGTATTAATCGTACTTTTTTGTTCAACTAAGTGAGGTTGTTTTATCGCAACATCCGTTTCTGGAATATTTTTGTTTTTATTGATGGTGTCGGAGTTTGCCATTCGGATAATTTTAGATCTCAGACCCAGCTTATCGTCGCTAGTTGTTTTCACAGAATCTAAAGTCAAAACAATTTTAAAAGTTCAATTAATCCTTGAATTTGTTCATCCTGAACATTTTCAAACCTGGCCATACCAAACCTAAACACTACAACCCTTTTTGAAGCTGCACAAGATCAATGGATTCATTTCTTAAAATTTCGTCAAGTTTCATTTGCATAACTCAGAGTAAATTGTCTGGATTGATTGTTTTAATTGCCAATAATGATATTCTTTCTCCACTTTAGTCGATCACTAACTTGCTTATCTGTTTTGAATGAAAATCTTTTTGAATAACTTTATAAAGTTGAGATTTAAGTTCTCTGTAACCTATCTTTTTCTGATTTTTTAACTTTATCACTAACAATTCAAGCCATTTTCACTCTGGATTGGTAAGTTTTTTTCGATAATTCTATTTTTCCAATTTTAAGATAGGTTTAATTTTTACTTTTTTTATGTTCCAAGTGGTGAACACACCTCATCAAAAAGTGTTTTAAATCTTGGATCTATATTATACCGATGCTCCAAAAAGCATTTCCATCTTGCGTTGGTTTGCGGTTCTTCATCAAGCTTGAAGACTGCAATAGATTTCTGCCCTTTTAAAGTCTTTGATTTTATTGTAATCCCTAAATGGTTTATTCCCAATTCATAATGATCCTCTGGATTATCAAGATAAGGATGAACAATATTAAAATAGCAATCCTCATAGTTTTCTTCAAGTTTGCCAATAGTTTTAAAATGTTCTTTCTTTTCCTTCTTTTCAAACCCATTGCAGAGACTACAAGCTAATGTTAAATTAGTGGGGTGAAACATAAATTGTGGATACCTTCCATTCCCTTTAGGTGCGATATGTTCAATTTGTATTCCAGAGGTCACGTCTAATCTGCCACCACAATAGGCACATACCTTTCCTTGAGATTCTATGAGTGCTTCTTTTATAAATTCTCTTATTTGATTTATCATTGTCCTGGAACCTCTACTCCATATTGAATAATCCAATTGACCATCCCATTCATGGCCTTCAAGGTCGGGTATATTTTCTAAAAATTCCTTCTGTTCGCGAGAATAATAAAGCCTATAAAGCTTCTGATTTAATTTATATATTTCGAACATAATCATCTGCTTCTTTAAGGATTTGAGACAAAGGATCATTTCTGTCCAATTCAGTTTTTTTGAGATCTCCCGTCAAAGCATTAATTCGGTCAAGATCCATTGATTTATTTGATATAAGATGAAGTAATTCTAGAATTGTGGATTCAAAAAAGAAATTTCTAGTTGAACGCAAATTGAATACTTTAAACAAAACTTCTTCCGCAGACCATCCGAAGGTATTTCTCTCAAGTGGTTCAGCAGAAATATTGGGTGCTTGCCCAATTATTCCTATTACTTCAGAACTGGCTCCTTCCAAATCGCTTACAATGAAGTGAGAGTGAGTTGATATCACAAAATGTGATGAATTCTGACTTTCAAGTAATTGTTTGAGATGATTTATATAATTCATTTGCCAATTTGGATGTAAGCTAGTCTCTGGCTCATCAATGAGTATTAAACTGTCATTTTTAATACTTCCACAAATTGCAATGACGGTAGAAAAATAGTGAAATTCTCCTGAGCTTAATTTATTATCGTCAATAACAAGCGAACGGGACTTTCTGAACACAAGAGAAAATGATTCAATTAAGTCTAACCTTCTCAGATGAATTAACAATTCCCAATCTTCCAATAATTCTCTGTTATCAAAAAGGTTAAATTCGAGCAACGATTTTTTACCAATCTGAATTTTATCAACTTCAGATCTAAGATTTATATACCTTACTATTTTTGAGATCAGATTAGGATTAAGCCCAATCTTTGATTCAAAATATTGTACTCCAAATGGTTTCTCTTTACGCTGGGAAAAATTCTTCCAATTTGCAAAAAGATCAATAAACTTAGAAGTTGTTAAATCTCCAGTAAAAAAGTATTCTTTGTATCTATATTTATTTTTTATGCCGAGGTAATCTTCGTCAACTTGCATAAACTTTAGTATCTCTTTTAAAAACTTAACGCTTTTTCTCCTAATTATTGTGTCAAAAAGTAATGGAATAACATTGTTCATTATTTGTCTAGGTCTTGCAGCATTTGTTTTGTCCACTAAACCTAGATATACATAGAAATCATCAGGCATATTTGATTTCTTTGAGAACCGATCCATCGGCAGATAACAAACGGCAATGACACTTGAAGGGATTTTCACTTTTTCACGAACCTTATCATTATCAAATAAATCAATACCGTTAATAGATATTTGATAATACCATCCAGGAGGTTCAACTTTACCATTTGGGAGTTTTTTTATGGAATTTCTTCTTTGACTAATTTTAAACAAATCATTATCAACCTTATACTCAATAGTATAATTAAAATTAATTTTCGTAATTTTTCTTCTCTTGCCAAAATCTTTTAGGTGAGCTAGATCCTGAAATATTTCAGCCATATAATAAAGTAAATTGCTTTTACCTGAACCATTTTGCCCTATAATAACCGAAGTATATGGATATTTGGTTATCTCTCGTTCCTCTTTAGGAACGAAAACCAATTTATCTGCAGGAATATGACCCAAAATCTCATTCTGAAAATTCAGTGATAATAATCTAAACATATCTATTCAAATTTTACTTATTAAATAAATTCCCATACCCCTCCCCCTTCTCCTCACCCTTCGGCGATCCGGACGATTTTGTTTTATACTCTTTTGGCTTCTTCTTGTCCCACAGACCTGCAGCCACCTCCTCCTCATGGATCTTGTGGTTCAGCTCAAGCAGACGCTTCAGGATCTCCTTCCTGGCATCGGGATGGATCGTGTACCTCACCCGGTCGTTCTCGGGCAGGTAGTCGACTTCATAAAAATCGTGACGAAGCTCTATTGGCTGAGCGGAGCCGAAGACCCAGCCATAGGCCTCCAGTACAGCATTGTCCATCTCAACATGCAATTCCCTTAGCTTTACTATCCCTTCAACTGCCTCTTCAAAACTGCAGGTGCCGGGGGTCTTTTGAAGATGATTCCAGAGACTCCAGACATCTTTCCCGAACTGTTTTTCAATTGAATTTTTATCTTGACTCTCAAAAAAAGCACCAGTTGGTTCTGGAATCCCTATTTCTTTAGAATGGAAGGCGTTATATGTTTTCGTCAATCCAAGATGGCTTATGAGCATAAGGTTTTTACGATGATAGTAATAATTTTCTCCTACCTTTTTTAGTTTATATTCAAAGTCAGTATTAAGATCATTTATAAATGGGAATGTCTCAAATGTAGTATTAGGTGTATAATTAAGGTCAGCTTTCATGGTGGTTGAATATTTCCAAGCCCAAATATTATGAATAGTTGACATTATAAACGAAAACTCACAATACTTCTCGAAAGCAAAAATTTCTATTTTATTGGAGAATACAAGCCCAGAAGAATAAAACTCAAATCCAGCAGTTTTACTAATTAAGGATACAACGATAACCCTCTTCAATGGTTCAATCTTTGTATACAGTTCATTTCTAATCCGTAGGAATTGCCACCAGAATTCACTCCCTCTGTCTTCTTTCATTTTTATCCTTTCACTTTTTACTAACCTCTCAAGGATTTCTAAGCAATCGGGAAAATCGGAAGCAACTTTCTTGTAGTAATCTGGTGGAGCTATTGGCTCGATCTTACCATTTTTGAAATTATTTCGTATTGAGATTTGAACGTCTGGATCAAAGTGATCCCATTCCTCTATGGAATATCTTCTTAGGGGCCAATCCCTAAAATTTATTACCCAACGGCTAGGACTCTGGTCAGGATTGTTATTGAGATCATCTCCATTGAGATAAGGAAATAGTACTTCTTTGTTTTGTGCATCTTTTTTAATGAGAAGTTCTGCTTCACTTGGCTCTAAAACAAATCCTTTCCCAAGAACTATACTCCCCTGGAAGCATTTGCCCTCATTATACTTTATTGGGTAAGGATTTCCTAATGTTTCCGAATCATCCAAATAAGGAGTAATTATCCTAACCTCTTTCCCTGAAATATAATACTTCCGTTTCCATGGCTGTTTAGTAATTGTAACCAAAGCAACTTCAACTGCAGCAATACCTGGCCATTTCATGCTTTTTATAGCATGGTTAATTGTACCACCTTGCTGCATGATTATATCAAGCCCATCTTCTCGTGCCTTCCCTTGTGCAATAGTATTTGTAGAAATTAATGATTGAAAGCCACCTTGCTTAATTATGCCAAAATTTCTTCTGAAAAAATATGTGACTAGATCAACCGCCCCTATGGGAGCAAACTCATACTTTATGCATTCCAGAAAATTATCACCGTATGTGCCAGTAATTTTTTGTCCTCCCAAAAATGGCGGATTTCCCAAAATACAATCAAATCCACCCTCATTAAATACCTCCGGGAACTCCAGAAACCAGTGGAAAAACCTGTTTTCCATTGAAACTACAGAAGCTCTGGCAACCTTCCTGTTTTGCCATCCTTCATTATAACCGCTCATTATCTGCCTGAACTCGCCATCGGTCATCAGGATATCCTTGTTTTCAATAGTTTTAGGTATGAAAAATTGCCCGACCATGGTATCGGCCATACCCTTCAGGAATCCATACCCCTTGCCTCCCATGAACTTTTTATAGGCTTTGGCTTTCCTTTCTATCTCCTCGGGGGTATTCTCGGGAAGCTTGTTGAAGCTCCTGTACTCGGACATGGCTTCGTTAACGGTATCGCCGGTTGTTTTTTCAAACTCTGCCTTCAACTGGATTTCCTTTACAAGCCTGGCTTTCCTTTCCTTAATGTTCTTGTCGCGGTATGTTTTCGCTATTTCCTTGTCATCACCCGGAAGTGTTTTGAAAGCTTCATCAGGTATCCCCTTCTCAAGTTCACCACGGTGTGCAAGCCCCACTATTGCATCGCCGCATTTAATATGATGGTCGAGGAAGTTAAGAGGTTCACCCGGGTTATGGGTTTCGAGCCAGAGTGCAACCTTGCAGAGTTCCACTGCAAGAGGATTCTTGTCAACTCCGTAGATGCAGTGCTTAACAACCTGCTTTGTTGCCTTTCGCACAGCTGCAGGATTTGGCTGATCCTCACCGGTATTTATCCTTGCTATTTCGAGAGCTATTCTCCTGGCAGCACTCAGTAGTATGTGTCCGCTGCCGCAGGCTACGTCGCAAACCTTTAGTGAAAGCAGCGATTCAACTGTTTTTTCCTTCGTTGCCTTGTTCTGCTGGTATGGCTTTACTCTGTCCTCAATAAGATAATCGAGCGAATGCTTAATCAGCGGCTGTACAAGCTCCTCCGGAGTGTAGTGGCTCCCGCTCCTGCTCCTTTCGCTGCTCTTGTCGTAGTCGCAGCTCCAGGTCTCTGTCCCGGGCAGTGTCCTGAACGTGAACTTTAACTCAAGCAGGCCTTCATATACGCTGCCAAACTCCTCAACATCGAGACCTCCGTAATTCACGGCATTCAGCACCCCGTTCTCATTTTCAAAATAACTCAGGGCCTTAAGTACCTTCAGCAGCGATTCGTTGCTCAGACTGCAATTGTGAAGGTCATAACTCTGTCCCTTAATAGCGCCATAGCTGAACAGATCGCCCTGCATGCTCATAATTCCAAGCTTCTCCCCAACCGTTTTATCTTCAAACAGGGCAAAGGTTCCAATCAGTCCCTGCCAGAGGTCGTAATGCCTGCCAGAATCGGGCGGAGGAAGGTTCTTCGACAGCTTCCGCAGACGGGCAAGGCTAAGGTAATTGTGATAGATCCGGCTGAACCGTCTCGTCTCCGGTGTAAAACTGTTTGAATAGACAAGGTTTCTTTCCTCAATTAC
>CAIMVD010000033.1 GCA_903844815.1 uncultured Bacteroidota bacterium
AAAATGAAACTGAAAACTCATCCTGAAAACTGACTCGTGAACCACCGGCTAAAAAAACACTGGCTAAAAAATCAAATTTTATGCTTAATTTTAGGTTTGTGAATAAATCAGGTTAAATACCTCCGATAGAGTTTTTCTTTCCCCAACCTGCTTATTAAAGTGCTGCTTAAGCATCTCTGCCGTTACATATTGATACCTTTCCTCAAGTTGAAGGTAGGCTTTCCATGCCTTGTTTCTATAAGTCTCAATTGTATTGTTAATAGTTTCAGCATCAGATTTGTTTCCTTTTATGGCACCAGAATTATTCCAACGGGCCGGTTCAATCCATTGTCTGGTACTTATCTCAACATGTTTTCCGTTAATTGTAATACGCATATAAACGGGAACTTTGCCATGCTTATTCAGTTTTTCATTCCTGATGAGAAACAAGACGGAATATGTATTATAACCTTTCATTCTATATTTTTATAACATAATTTCTATTAAAGATATCCTTACCCAAATTATTACATTGATCTTTAGTCGGTTATATTGGTCGTGGGTAAGATGGGGTAATTTTATAAATTCTAAGTTACCCACTTCAAAACCTTTGTTTATGGTGTTTATATCATTTCGGGTAAGATGGGTAAGTAAATATTACGCCTATAGGAAACATTTTATTAAATTTTTTGACTATTTTCACTACTCATAATACACATAAATTCAACGCATTATATTACAATTCGGTTACCTATTTGCATTTTCACTTTTGAGGTAACCGATTAGGGGCATATAAACTGACATTATTTGATATAAAATGAATTCAAATATAAACAAAAAGCCTCAATGTATCAACACATTGAGGCTTTTTAAAGTGAAATGTTTTTTTGTTCAGTGGAGCTGGCGGGAGTCGAACCCGCGTCCAAACATGGAAATCATATGCTTTCTACATGCTTAGTCCTGCTTGATTTTCGTGACCTGTCAGCTGCAGAACAACCTAACCCGTCCTTATTTCCTGTTGTTTCGCCATCGGGTCGGAACTCCCCTCAGACTAGCCCCGGATTGCGTGCGCCTCCGTGTCGGGTTGGATCAGGGCTTGACCGCCCGGGAAGCGTCTCGTCCCAACACATGTGCTGAGAGATTATGCCTTTCGGCGTAAAGTGCTTAAGCTACTGTTATTCGCTTATGCTGCGAGAGCGTAATTAGATTCGCCTTTTGTTGTTTTGTGACACTGTTCAAGTGACGCGCCACCACACACTGCATGCTTACATAACATCCCTCATGCTGTCAAAACCAAGTCAGCCCCGGATATTATCAACAGCAAAGGTACAAAATTTGTTGCAAAAAGATTACCATCCCTAGTAAATTAAACCATTGTTGCTATCTTCGAACGACAACCGATAATGTACTACGATATGGAAAAAATCCTGAAAGTGGGAATACTCCGTGAGACAAAGAACCCTCCCGACAGAAGAGTGCCTCTTACACCACCTCAGATAATTGCCCTGGAAGAGACTTATCCCTTTGTTGAGTTTTTTGTGCAGCCAAGCGACCTGAGATGCTATTCTAATGAAGAATATGAATACCTTAATATCCCGCTTAAGGAGGACCTCAGCGACTGCGATATCCTTTTAGGTGTCAAGGAAGTCGACAAACGAACCTTTATTCCGGGCAAAACATATATCTTCTTTTCCCATGTTGCAAAAAAACAGCCTCACAACCGTGAGATGTTCATGGATATGGCTGAAAAGAGTCTGACCCTTATCGATTATGAATACCTTACTACTGACAGGGGGCAAAGGGTAGTCGCCTTTGGAAAATATGCAGGTATAGTAGGGGCATATAACGGGCTTAGAGCCAGGGGCATCAAAACCAACAGGTTCAAACTGAAGCCTGCCTACCAGTGCCGCGATCTGGATGAGATGTGGGCCGGTCTCAGACTGATCCAGCTGAAGCCGGGGCTAAAAGTGCTTGTAACCGGTGAAGGTCGCGTCTCAAGCGGGGCTATAGAAACACTGAGTGTATGCGATATGGTTCAGGTTGGTGTCGATGATTTCCTTAACAGGACTTTCGACGTTCCGGTTTTTTGCCAGATAGGTCCCGGCGACTATACAAGGCGGAAGGATGGTCTGGAATACAGTTTCAGCCATTTCGTGAGCAATCCGGGTGACTATGAATCAACCTTTCTTCCTTTTGCCAAAGTTACGGATATCTTAATTACCGGGCATTACTGGGACCCGCGCTCGCCCATGTTCTTTTCAAAAGAGGATATGAAAAGCGATGATTTCAGAATAAGCATTATCGCCGATATAAGTTGCGATGTTAACGGTCCTATACCTTCCACTCTTAGATCAACAACCATTTCAGATCCCTTTTATGCCTATAATCCTGTTCTTGAGAAGGAAGAACCTGCTTTTTCGCGCGATACAAATGTGACCGTAATGGCTATCGATAACCTTCCCGGTGAACTGCCCAGGGATGCTTCGCAGGATTTTGGCAAACAGTTGATAGGAAGTTTTTTGTATGATCTTTTTACAAAGGACGACAGCTATATGTTAAAAAAAGCTACAATCCTGAAAAACGGTAAGCTAACTCAACATTATGAATATCTCAATGATTATCTTTCAGAAAAATAGATTGAGAGGCATTTTTTACATCGGTACTTTATTGATCAGAATCATTCCGGTTATTCCTGTACCAAAATCAAATTCCAGATCTAGAACCCCGAAAACCTTAATTATGCAAAGAATCCTTGTTTTACTTTTTCTGCTGTTATCCCTCCGTATCAGCGCCCAGCAGGACAATGCTCCGGTTGTTGGTGTAAGCGACAGACGGGTCGATGTCTACGGACTCAGGAATGCCCGTGTCGTGGTTGATTATCAGACCACTTTAGAGAAAACTGATATACTGATCTCTAAAGGACGGATCGAAGCAATCGGAACAAACCTTGTTTTTCCGAAAGGAACAATTGTTTATGATCTGACCGGAAAGACAGTCTATCCCTCATTCATAGATCCTTATGCCGGAAACTATGGAATAAAGACGTCGGCACAACCCGCTGATGCGAATCCTTATGCAGCCTTTATGAATCCTGCGACAACAGGCAGGCAGGGACAGTCGACGGCACCGGAGGCAAGGATTGCAGATTACTGGAACGACGGTATCAATTCATCATTTGACATATCATCTGAATTTATCCCGGATACAAAAACGGCCGCTGAATATCGCCAGGCTGGTTTTGGGGCTGTTGTCACATTCAAAACCGATGGTATTGCCAGGGGCACATCGGCCCTTGTAACTACCGGCGACGGAAAAGCAAATAACCAGATAATCAGGAATAAGGCAACTGCAAACTATTCCATATCTCGTGGTCGTTCGGGTGATCCTTATCCTACCTCGCAGTTTGGGGTGATAGCCCTTCTCCGCCAGGTCAATTATGATGCTCAATGGTATAAACAACTCCCTCCCGGATATCTGCATGATGATGGTCTCGAAGCCTATACTTCAAACCTTGCGCTTCCACAGGTATTCGAGGTAACAGACAAACTTGAAATACTGCGCGTGGACAAGATTGGGAAGGAATTTGGAATAAACTATATAATAAAGGGCGGTGGCGATGAATACCAGACTCTTAATGATATTAAGAAAGCGGGCAACACGCTTATTATCCCGGTCAATTATCCCGAAGCGCCTGATGTCAAGGATCCCTATGATGCTTCTTCAGTAAGTTATACATCTTTGAAACATTATGAACTTGCCCCTTTTAACCTGTCTCGGGTTTCGGGAGCAGGAATCAGCTTCGCTATTACCTCATCCGATTTGAAACAGCGCTCTTCCTTTCTGACAAACCTGAGAAAGGCTGTTAAGTGCGGACTGAAAGAGACTGAGGCTCTTAAGGCACTCACCTACACTCCTTCAGTTATTATCGGTGCATCGGAACTAGTAGGAGCCATAAAAAAGAATATGATTGCAAACCTGCTTGTCACTTCAGGCAATATTTTCACCGATGACTGTGTTATTTACGAAAACTGGGTTCAGGGTGTACCTTACAGACTGATCGATTTAAGAATAAAGGATCTCAGGGGCACTTACAAACTTTCGGTTGACACCGCAAATTATAAAATGGTATTATCAGGTACTATTGACAAACCATCTGTAAAGATTAACCACGATTCGACAGAAATAAAGGGAGCGACCTTTACTCCCGACAAGGACCTTGTAAGCATTACCTTTGAAAGGGCAAAGCGCAGGTACAGATTATCGGGATATTTGGTTGCCGGAGGCATCGAAGGAAAAGGACAGCTGGAGGATGGTACCTGGCTCAAATGGGGAGCTGTTTATGAGGGATCCGCTCCGGAAAACGCCTCGAAGCCAAAAAGACCGCAACCTGTGACTGAACCAGGAAAGGTAATCTACCCGTTTACGGCCTATGGACAGCCCGATTTGCCAAAGCAGGAGGATGTCTTGTTCCGGAATGCGACCGTTTGGACTTGCGAAAAAGAGGGAAAATTGCTAAATACCGATGTACTGGTTCAAAAAGGGAAAATTGCTGCAATAGGCAAGGAACTTAAGGCTCCGGACGGCATTAGGGTCATTGATGCCTCAGGGATGCATCTTACTCCCGGTATTATAGACGAGCATTCTCACATAGCATCGGAAGCTACAAATGAAGTTGGACAGGCGATTACTTCAGAAGTCCGGACAGGAGATGTGGTTGATCCTGAAGATCCAACCATTTACAGGCAGCTTTCAGGCGGAGTTACACTGTCGCATGTGCTTCATGGCTCTGCAAATCCGATTGGAGGACAATCGATACTAATTAAGGAGCGCTGGGGACATAATGCTGAGGAGATGAAGGTTGAAAACCAGGTTGGATTCCTGAAACATGCACTGGGGGAGAATGTTAAACGGACCACGGGACGGTACCCTAATTCCAGAATGGGAACAGAACAGATTATCCGGGATGCGTACCAGAGAGCCATTGATTACAATAAGCAATGGAAAGACTGGAATGCTCTGAAGCCGGCTGAAAGGGTTGGAAAGATTCCTCCGCGCCACGACCTGGAGTTGGATCCAATCGTTGATGTACTCGAAAAAAGAAGCTTTATTGAGTGTCATACCTATGTACAGTCTGAAGGAACAATGATAATGAACCTGGCAAAGGATTTTGGGGTGAAGGTGAATTCGCTGATCCATTTCAATGAGGGATATAAAATTGCCGACCAGATAGTTGAACATGGTGCTGCAGCATCCGTTTTCTCCGATTGGTGGGATTACAAGTATGAGGTGTATGAGGGAAGTGCTTATAATGCTTCTCTTCTCGTTAGTCAGGGTGTTCTTACCTGCATCCATTCCGATGACTCTGAAATGGGCCGAAGACTTAACCAGGAAGCAGGGAAAGTAATGAAATACGGTGGAATCAGCGAAACAGAAGCTTTAAAGCTTGTTACAATAAATCCTGCAATAATGCTTCACCTTGGCGACCGTACCGGCAGTATTAAAGCAGGAAAAGATGCCGACCTTGTGCTATGGACTGACTATCCTATGTCGGTTTATGCTAAGGCCGCAAAGACAATGGTTGATGGTACCATTTATTTCGATGAGGAAAACGATACGAAAATGAAAGAAGAAATAACTGCCGAGCGTAACAGGATAATCTCAAATATCCTTCGTGAATCTGCAGTACCGGCAGGTAGTTCAACTCCTAACTTCCCAAGACGATGAAAAGAAAAATTTATATATCAGGGTTATTGATTTTTGCCTTCATGTACGGGCTAACGGCCCAGGTTCCGGTTGTAGCGCCGGTACAAAAGAAGAATATTGTGCTAACAGGCGGTACTATTCATACGGGTACCGGTGAAGTCATTGAAAACGGAGTTGTAGTCTTTTCAGGAGGAAAGATTACTGCCATTGGTAAAGTTTCAATGATTACTGTTGATAAAGCTGGTTCTGAAGTTATCGATGTTACCGGTAAACAGGTTTATCCTGGTCTGATATATCCCAATACCAGCTTAGGGTTGGTTGAAATAGGCAGCGGAGTTGATGTGGCAACTGATAACAGGGAAATTGGCGATCTTAATCCCAACGTTAGGGCAATTGCAGCATACAATACTGATTCCCATGTGATTCCTGTAGTAAGGTCGAACGGGATACTGATAGCTCAGATTGTTCCAACCGGGACTCTTCTTCCAGGGACATCAAGTGTTGTCCAGCTCGACGCATGGAACTGGGAAGATGCCGCCTACAGGATTGACAATGGAATACAGATGGGCTGGCCCAGGAAATCGGCTGCAGGAGGCAGGGGAGGAGCAGCTTTTTCACCTCAGGGAGCCGGCACAGGAACTGCTGCTTATGATAAAAATGTAGAGGCTCTCGAAAAAATATTCGCCGATGCTGAAGCCTATATCTCATCACCTGCACCTGAAAACAGGAACCTAAGGCTTGAAGCTCTCAGGGGATTGTTCGACGGTACCAAAACTCTGTTTATAAGCTGTTCGGAACCGAAGGGCATAATTGCTTCAATCTCATTTGCCAGGAGGCATGGGGTTAAAAAAACTGTTCTTGTGGGAGCCGATGAGTCCGCCTGGGAGGTTAAGGATTTTTTGAAGGAGAATAATATCTCACTACTTCTGGCCAATCCATTCAGTCTTCCAAAATATGAATACAGCGATACCCACCTTCCATATAAACTTGCAGCAATGTTTAAAAATGAAGGAATTCTTGTTGGTTTAACCTATTCTGCGCAGGCTTACGGGAATCTTCCTTTTGCCGCCGGACAGACGGTGCCTTACGGCCTCACTAAAGAGGAAGCCCTGCAGACCGTCACCCTGAATACTGCAAAGATACTTGGGATCGATGATATTACCGGTTCCCTTGAGGTAGGGAAGGATGCAAATATTGTAGTGTCGACAGGTGATATACTCGATATGGCGACAAATAATATCGAATATGCATTCATAACAGGTCGCGAAATAAGCCTTGATAACAAACATAAACAGCTTTACAGACGTTTTCAGACAAAATTTAAAAACCAGAAGGCATCTAAGTAATGACGAAGATAATTTCACTCGGGCCGGCCCACCCTTACAGGGGCGGACTGGCTTCATTCAGCGACCGTCTTGCGCTGCAGTTTATTGCGGAGGGTCATGAGATTGAAATTATTACCTTCACTCTGCAATATCCCGGGCTTCTCTTTCCCGGCAAATCTCAGTATACAGATGGTCCTGCTCCGGCCGGGGTAAAAATAACACGCCGGCTCAATTCAATAAACCCATTCAACTGGATAAGTGTAGGGTTGGAGATTAAAAGTAAGAAGCCTGATATTCTGCTCCTGAGGTACTGGCTGCCGTTCATGGGGCCCTCCCTTGGTACCGTAGCCAGAATAGCACGATGGAACCGTCATACAAGAGTCATTTGTATCTTTGATAATGTGGTGCCTCATGAGAAAAGACCGGGAGACAAGATCCTGACGCACTATCTTACCGGAAGTATTGATGGAGCTGTTGTAATGTCGCAAACCGTGCTTGTTGACCTGAGAACTTTTAATAGTCGGATTCCTGCCAGACTTAGTCCGCATCCGCTTTTCGATAACTACGGCGATGCAGTCAGTAAAAAAGAAGCCTCTGCCGCACTTAATCTGGATCCGGGGAATTCTTATATTTTATTCTTTGGTTTTATCAGGGCCTATAAGGGATTGGATTTGCTTATCGAAGCATTTTCGTCTGAAAAGTTAAGGAACAGGGGCATTAAGCTTATCATTGCCGGTGAGTTTTATGAAGATGATAAGCCATACAGGGATCTTATACAGAAATTTAACCTTGGGAACGATGTACTTATTTATGACAAATTCATCAGGGATGAAGAAGTATCGTTGTTTTTCAGCATAGCAGACCTGGTTGTACAACCTTACAAGTCAGCTACCCAAAGCGGTGTTACGCAAATAGCATTCCATTTTAATAAGCCTATGATCGTAACTGATGTAGGTGGCTTGAGGGAAATAGTTCCTGACGGCAGATGCGGTTATGTCGTTAATCCCGATCCTGATGCCATAACTGAAGCTATTGCGGATTATTACGATAATGCAAGGGAGAAATCCTTCACTGAAGGCGTCATAAGGGAGAAGGAGAAGTTTTCCTGGAAAAGGATGACCTCCTCAATACTTGAGATCTGGAAAGAATCCGGTAAGTTATCCGGGAATTAGATTATCCGGTCAGTTAATTTTTTCCCTGATAAGGTAGCTGTTTCTTTCGGAAGAACTTCTGTTTAATAGTTCTCCCAGGAATCCGGTAAGGAAAAGGAAAGAGCCAATTATCATCACGGTAAGGGCTATGAAGAAGTAGGGACTATCTGTAATCAGGGGGGCTCTCAGATTATTATGGATAAAAACAAGCTTATTAATCCCTAGATAACCGGCCATTAAAAACCCCATAATGAACATCAGTGTTCCCAGAGATCCAAACAGATGCATGGGGCTTTTGCTGAACCGGGTAATAAACCCCACTGTAAGCAGGTCGAGGTAGCCTTTGACAAACCTGTCGAGACCATATTTTGTTACCCCATATTTCCTGGCTCTGTGTTCTACTACTTTCTCGCCTATTTTATTGAAGCCGGCTTCCTTGGCCAGCATTGGAATGTACCTGTGCATTTCGCCGTATACCTCAATGCTTTTTACAACCTCGAGGCGATAGGCCTTTAATCCGCAGTTAAAGTCATGCAGTATTATCCCTGACGACCAACGTGCTGTTCTGTTATAAAACCTGCTGGTGATTCGCTTAATAAAAGGATCGTATCTTTTCTTTTTCCAGCCTGATACAATGTCATACCCGTCATCACGAATCATTTTAATAAGACCGGGTATTTCGTCGGGACTGTCCTGAAGGTCCGAATCCATTGTAATGACAACATCGCCTGCCGCTTCCCCGAAACCTGTGTGAAGGGCCGCTGCCTTCCCGTAATTACGCCGGAAGCGGAACCCTCTTACAGCCGGGTTTCCTTCAGCCATCCCGCAGATCTTTTCCCATGAAGAATCTGAGCTCCCATCGTCGACAAAGATAATCTCATACGAAAGTCCTCCGGAATTGCATACCCTCTCAATCCATTTAGTCAACTCGGGGACAGAATCCTCTTCATTAAAAACGGGAACAACAACGGTCAGATCCATCAGGTTTCAGATCGTGTTAGTTTTCAGTTGTATCGATAAGAGGATTGCCCTCATTATTCTTGATGAAAATGCTTACAACAAGAGAAAGGATAGTTCCCCAGATCATGTTTCCCAGGATACTGAAGGGAGCCATTATTTCGGGTTTCATTATTTTTTTGGTGAAGGCCATACCTGCATCAATGGCTTGCTGAGGAGCGCCTTTTTTAATCATTGCTTCTTCGGCAAATGCAAGCTGTTTGGCAGTAAGGCCAGGATCAATAACCGAATAAAGAAGGTAGGTGAAAATTGCGATACAAATTGAATAATAGAGGCACATTATTACACCTGCTCCGACAGACTGACCATAGGTAATCTGTTTGTGCATATAGTTATCACGATATGATTTAAGAAGGAAGTAAAGTGCTCCAAGTTGTACCAGCATAAACACATACCCCTGAACTTTATTAAAAGTCAGATTGGCAAAATACATGACAAGTGTCCAGGCAATTCCAACAAGGGCAAGTATGAGTCCATTGGTCAGATTCGCTTTCCATACGTTGACTTTTTCTTCCATGACGTTATTCTTTATTGTTTAGGGGTTTAGTTCACTGACAACAAATATAATTAATTTTAAATATGTCGTATAAGGATAATATGGAATAATTATTTTGACAGGAACAATAATTGTTGTATTTTTGCACCGGGTAAGTCTTATACGACCAGCTCCTGCTGAACTCCCCCAGGATCGGAAGATAGCAAGGGTAAGCAGTTGTAGCGGTGCGATATAAGTAGCTTACCCACTTTTTTTTAATTTTCGGCTAAAGTCGGGAAAGTTCTGAGTGTCTAGAGTTCGGAGTGTCTAGAGTTTAAAAACAGGAATAATGCGTTAAGCTGATGCCCCCACTTTCATAACTCCAAACACTCCAAACACTCCAAAAACTCCAATCATTGCAGACACTTTAGACACTCTAGACACTTTAGACACTCTAGACACTCTAGACACTCTAGACACTCCAAACTCTTTTACTATCTTTGCGGCAATTCATAAATCACCATGCTGATCCGTTTATACAACGATAACCCCAGCCAGAAGCATATCCGGCAGATTGTAGATATACTTGATAGTGGCGGGGTAATAATATATCCTACTGACACTGTATATGCAATGGGGTGTGATATCAACGCTACCCGTTCAATTGAAAAGATCGCAAGGTATAAAGGACTGAATCCGAAAAACCCTGATCTGTCACTTATCTTTCACGATATGAGCCAGCTTTCGGAATATACAATAATCAGGGACAATACCCTTTTTAAACTTCTGAAGAGGAATCTTCCGGGACCGTTTACTTTTATTGTGCAGGCAAACAATCAGATCCCCAAACTTTTCAAGAATAAGAAAAAGACTGTCGGAATAAGGATTCCCGATAATAAGATCGTACTTGAACTCGTAAGGGAACTTGGAAGACCTATCATAACTACCTCTATTCATGACCCTGATGAAGTTCTGGAATATTCAACCGATCCTGAGCTGATACATGAAAAGTTCAGTGATTTTGCCGATGTTGTTATCGATGGAGGATTCGGCAACAATGAAGCATCCACAATAGTTGACTGTACAGGTGAAGAGCCTGAAATAATCAGACAGGGCCTGGGAATCCTTGAGTTGTGATTCAGTGCTTGTAAAAGCTGCCGGTAAAGAGTATTATTACAGTAAGAAGTTCCAGTCGCCCCAGTAGCATAAGTAATGAAAGAAACCATTTACCTGCTGCAGGAACCATTGAGTAATTTGTGAAAGGACCGAACTTTCCCAATCCGGGACCAATATTGCCAAGCATAGAGGCCGATGTGCTGAATGATGTCGTAAAGTCATAACCCATTATTGAAATGATAAATGTTCCTGCACACATTACAAGAAAATAGATTGTTATGAATACAAGCATGTTGTATATTGTCGTCTGGGGAATAACGTGATTATTCAGTCTCACCGGCAAATAGGCGCTTGGATGGACCAGTCTTTTCATCTCCTGCCTGCTGTTTTTTGTTATAAGAAGCAAGCGGACAATCTTAATGCCTCCGCTTGTTGAGCCTGCACTTCCGCCGGTAAACATCAGAATGAAGAAAAGGATAATTATTATATTGCCCAGCAGGTTGAAATCAAAGGTGTAATAACCTGTTGTAGTTACCAGGGATACTACATGAAATGCACCGTCGAGCAGAGCCTGACCGGCAGAAAAGCCGTTAAAATAATACAGGGCTCCTGAAGCAAGAATTATGAATGAAAGACAAGTAATTATATAGAAGACAAATTCATTGTTGCCTGTCACCTTCCTGAAATTCCCTTTAACAGCAAAATAGAAAAGCGTCATGTTGGTGCCGGCAAAGAACATGAATATTGTAAAGATTATTTTGAAATAGGGCGAAGAAAAGGCTGCCAGACCGTTATTGTGTGTCGAAAAACCTCCTGTCGACATCGTTGAGAATGAATGGCAGACTGCATCAAACAAAGACATCTTACCAATAAGAAGGAAGATAATTTCCAATAGTGTTATTGAAGCATAAATAGAAATAAGCCTTTTGGCTGCCTCCTTTGTCCTGGGATGGATTTTATCGGTGGGCTGCCCTGCGAATTCCGTAGCCGCCAGTTGTATATTTATTGATCTTACAACAGGAAAGGCGGAAAGAGAAATGAAAATTATACCTATACCTCCTAGCCATTGTGTCAGACTTCTCCAGAAAAGTATTCCGTGAGGCAATGATTCCACATCCCTGAATACAGTTGCTCCGGTGGTTGTGAAGCCCGACATGGACTCGAAGAATGCATCTCCAAAGGAATGTAATGTTCCTGATAAGAGATAGGGTAATGTCCCGAAAAGACTGAATATGACCCAAATACCAGTGACGATTATATAACCTTCTTTATTGCCCGAAATCCGTTCTTCGTTCCGGAGCGGAGAGAAGACAATGATGCCTGCGATAATATTGATAAGTGCTGAATAGAGCAAAGAAGAAGTAGCATGTTCACGATAAAGGAAGGAGACCCCTCCCGAAAGGAGCATGAATAATCCTTCAAAAATGAGCAACAGTCCAAAGACCCTCGCAATTATGCGGAAGTTGATCATTGGGATCAGATAAAATATTTGGATAATCTTTCGTAAGCCGACGGAAGAGTGAATACAACAACTTTATCGTTGGCATTGATAATTGTGTCACCAGTTGCAATGAAGGGTACCCCGTCCCTGGTCCCTCCGCCTACAATTGCATCCCTGGGGAAATCAATGCTCCTGAGCGTTCCTTTGGTGATTTTAGCATTCTCCGGTACATTGAACTCGAGAACTTCGGCTTCTGTACCTGCCATACATTTGACCTGTGTAACGTTAGGACTTGCTGTGTGGCGGAAGATACGGCTTGCTGCCGATATTTTTTTATTAATAATTGTGTCTATTCCAGTGTTTTCAGCAAGATTTATAAACTCCATGTTTTCCACTTCAGCTATAGTCATCTTTACTCCCATCTTTTTAGCCAGCAGACAGGCAAGGATATTGGTTTCCGAATTGCCTGTAACTGCAACGAATGCATCCATTTTAGTGATGCCTTCCTGGTCAAGAAGATCTACATTTCGGCCATCTCCGTTTATGATCAGAGTTTTGTCGAGAATGTCGGCAAGTTCTTCACATTTGGCGATATTTAAATCGAGAAGTTTTACCTCGCAGGTTTTCTGCATATATAGTGCAATATGCTTTCCAATCCTGCTTCCTCCAAGTATCATTATCCTTTTTGCATCGAAGCTCTCTTTCCCCGATGACTTCATCATCTCTTCTATACCTTCATATGTGGAGATGATGTATACCGAATCGCCGACAAGAAACCGTTCATTTCCCCTTGGAATAATAGTTTTTCCAGAGCGCTTTATTGCAACTGCCCTGTACTTGTCGCTCCTGTTATTCTCCGATATTTCCTGAAGGCTCTTGTTGATGATGGGTGCTTTTTCATCAAGCTTTTGTATATACATAACCAGTTTCCCGCCCGAGAAACCCATAAAATCACTTGTGCCACTTTCATGAAGAAGCCCGAGTACCTCCCTGGCTGCAATGAGCTCCGGATAAATAAGAGAGTCAATTCCGATTGATTTGAAAAAATCAAGCGTGCTTTGCTCCAGGTAGTCGAGATTGTCAATACGGGCGATAGTCTTGATGGCTCCAAACCGTTTTGCCAGGATTGCCGAGGTAATGTTTGTATCTTCTGAATGTGTTACGGCGATAAAAAGATCGGTCTTCTTCTTAAGTGAATCCTGCAATATCCTGACCGATGTGGCAGAACCTTCGTAAGTCAGAACGTCCAGGGTAACATCTATTGGTTTAAGACGGGATTCTTCTGAGTCGATAAGAATAATTTCGTGATTTTCATTCGATAACATCTTCGCAAGATGTGTACCTACTTCTCCTGCTCCGGCAATAACTATTCTCATTTCAATTTTTATTGGAAAAAAACAACACAAAATAATAGATAAATAGCTTAATACTCAACTTTTTTATGACATTTATTTCGGATAGTTCATATGCGTTTTATAAAAGCTCCTGATCTGCGCACCGAATGCACTGTCATTTCAGAAGTTGAGGAGCCGGCCGTAGGAAGCTTCATCCCTGTTGGTGTTCCTCCCGAAATGACTAAAGTCCCACTGAACCTGTTAAGTGGAATCCCCTTTTCTATTTCCGGTCGTAAACCAGTGAGGATAATAAAGTCGGGGTCAAATTTTTCAAACTGATCTTTTTTCAGAACTTTACAAATCATTATTTTCTTGTTACCTGCATTAATACAGAGGGTGTTTCCGGAAATACACCTGTTTTTCAGTTTCAGTCCGAGTGTGGCAGAATGCCTGACAACCTCAGGACCTGCTACAGTGGTATCGGACCATACATTTAATGTATTTCCTGTTCTTATTCCAAGTGAAAGCTCCCGGGGAGAATTATATACAATGATCTCGCTTGTAGTATTTCTTGAAATAAAAGTAATTGATGAAGCTGCTGTATAAATTACAAGAAGAAACAATGGGAGATAAATTGGAAACGCTTGTTTCTTCAATATGAATAGGAAGAAAACATAAATTGTTAAGCTTAGTATGCAGCATTCAAGAGTCGTCATTCCGATGTTTTCGAGGCTGGAGTATGGAAGCCCTGCCGCTATGGCAGTAAGCTTACCAGTTAAACCGGTCTGTAAATCAAGTATTACGGCGATGAACTTTGAAAGAAAGTAAACCGGGAATGTTAACGGCACCAGGCATCCTGTTATAATTAGCAACGACGAAAGCGGGACAATAATAATATTCGTAAGGATGAACCAGGTGGGAAATCGGTTAAACAGCATAATTGTAAGAGGCAGGGTTCCGGCCTGTGCTACAAGGGTTACTGCAGCTGATTGCCAGATCTTGTCGGGCAGCCATTTTTTTAAATGAATCCTGAAATATAATTCATTGTAAAATGATATTATAAAAATAACAGCAGCATATGAAAGCTGAAAGCCTGCATCAAAAATTACCGAAGGCTTTATTATAGCCAGAACAAATGCCGAAGCAAGTACTGAATTAATGCTGTTTACTTTGCGCTTCATAAGGTTACCTGCCTGAAGAAACGAGAACATAAGTGTTGCCCTTAGAACCGACGGGGTAAGTCCTGTAACAAAAGCAAAAGCCCAAAGCACGATTATCGTAATTATTATTCTGAGGACATTAAACTTTCGTCGAAGAAAGAATAGCAGATTAAATACAAACAGGCTCAGGATTACTGAGTGAAGGCCGGAGACAGCCATCACATGCATTACACCGGCCCGCATAAAGTCCTGCTTCTGTTCCGGGTCAAGCATATTCTTCTGTCCAAGAGTCATCGCAGCTACAAGGGCAAGATGCTCCCCTTTAATTCCCCTGGCCCTGTACATATCAATAATCTTCTCTCTTATTATTAGTGCAGAGTGTATTAGCTTTCTGTGTTTTGGTGCTGTATGGCTGGTTATATTTTTTATGCTCGCAAAGGAAGAATATCTTATTCCCTGGTTCATGCAGTAAAATCTGTAATCAAACTCGTATGGATTGCCGCCACTTTTGATTTCCGACGGGATACATTTTATTGTTAGCTGGTCTCCCGGCAGCCAGGACCGAAGAAGGCTGTCTTTCCTGACATAAATCAGCATTGATCCTCTGACCGGGAAGTCTGACTGCTTTGTTTCCTTTGCTGTAAGCTTTACCTTTATCCGGTAGCTATTGGTCTTTTCTTCGGGATAGTCGGAGAGAATGCATTTGAAAGTCGACTGTTCCGGCTTCAGTTCCGAGATGTTTTTTTTCTCAAGAGTATAAAGCAGGAGCCCACAAGCGAAGAGGGCAGCAGAAAGGTTGAATCCAAAAATAAAATTGTCACGGTATTTTGTAAAAAGAAGACTCGCGGAGAAGCCTGAAATTAAGACAATTATTACTATTGCCAGGAAGAACCTTCCCGGTTCGAAGTAAAGGCCTGATATTATTCCAAAACAAAAGGGCAGGCCTATACGCAGAAATGGAATTTCCTTATGTATCACAGTCTGCAGCGGTTGAGACTATGTAAATTTATGAAAAAAAAGTGTCTAAAGTGAGCTAAAGTGCCTAAAGTTCGGAGTTATTTCATGTAATTTCAATTTCTTATAACTCTAGACACTCCAGGCACTCTAGGCACTCCAGGCACTTTAGACACTCCAGACACTCCTAACTCTTTATCTTCTGCCCCGGCAATATTGTCTTATAATCAGCCTCAAATCTGCCCTTGCTTATCGCAGTAAGCTTTCCCTTAATAAGTCTTCTGCGAAGCAGGTTGACCTTATCTGTAAACATTATTCCGTCGAGATGATCATATTCATGCTGGATTACCCTGGCAGCGTATCCTTCATAAACCTCATCAAACGGTTTCCAGTTCTCATCGAAATACCTGATCCTGATATGCGAAGGCCTGAGTACTTCTTCCCTGAGACCCGGTATGCTCAGACATCCTTCGTTCATGGGTACCAGTTCACCACTTCTTTCACTGATCTGTGCATTTATGAACACCTTTTTGAAATCGGACATTTGAGGTTCATCTTCGGCAGCGGGCTTTCCGTCAATTACGAATATCCTTACCGTTTTACCAATCTGGGGTGCCGCAAGCCCGATGCCTTCCGAGTAATACATAGTCTCAAAAAGATCTGCGATAAGCTTGTTCAGCCCGGGAAAATCCTGATCGATATCCGATGCAATTTTTCTTAATGCCGGGTGACCGTATACAACAATTGGGTATATCATTTTTTATTCTTGTTATCATTTCTGTTTGACCGGCTTTCAAGATATGACTGCAGGATTATTGAAGCACTTATCTTGTCTACCATGGATTTGTCCTGCCGGTCTTTCTTCTTTAAACCTCCTTCGATCATTATCCTCATAGCCATTTGAGAAGTGAATCTCTCATCGGCAAGGTGGATGTCAATTGAAGGATAGGTTGCCTTAAGTTTCTTTATAAACGGGTTAATGAATCTAACAGATTCACTTGGCTGATTGTTCATCTGAACCGGATACCCAATTATAAACGCTTCAACGGTTTCAGTTTTCATATAACCCGAAATGTAGTTGAAGAACTCATTGTTCCCTACCGTATCGAGGGGAGATGCAATAATTTGTAAAGGATCTGTAACAGCCAGTCCTATTCTCTTTGTTCCGAAATCTATGCCGATTATTCTTCCCATTTGTATATTCAAGGCACAAAAATACAAATATTATTTAAAAACGGAGAAGGTTCATTTCAAGAGAAGGTATGAAAAAGGAGGGCCATCCTTTTGAGATGGCCCGGCCTATGTTATTCAGAATATATCAATTACAATTCATAATTCTGTGCAGCAATTCTCTGGTATACTTTGTATCTCCATTTTGCATTTTCTTCGGCAGCTTTGAAAAGGACCTTAGCTTCACCGGGGAACGCCTTAACGAGAGATGTATAACGAACCTCTGTCTGCAGGAAATCCTGGAATTTTGACCAGTCAGGCTCTTTAGAATCGAGCTGGAACGGATTTTTACCTTCAGCTTCGAGCATTGGGTTATACCTGTAGGTCTGCCAGTAACCTGCCTCGACAGCTTGTTTTGTCTGAGCCTGGGTCCTGCCCATTCCATCCCTTAATCCATGGTTGATACAGGGTGAGTAAGCGATGATAAGCGATGGTCCCGGATAAGCTTCAGCTTCCTTAATTGCTTTCAGGTACTGGGCATTGTTGTAACCCATGGCCACCTGAGCAACATATACATAACCATAAGTCATTGCCATCTGTCCGAGATCCTTTTTGCGGATCTTCTTTCCGGATGCTGCGAATTTAGCAACAGCACCTGCAGGAGTTGACTTTGAAGCCTGACCTCCGGTGTTTGAATATACCTCTGTGTCAAGAACAAGTATGTTAATATCCTCTCCGGAGGCTATAACATGGTCGAGACCTCCATAGCCAATATCATATGCCCATCCGTCGCCACCGAATATCCAGTGCGATTTCTTGATGAGGTACTGTTTCAGACTGAGGATCTCTTTTGCAATTTCAGAATTATCACCGGAGCAAGCAGCAATAACTCTTTCAGAAGCGCCTCTTGAAGCCTCTGCCTTGTCTTTGTCCTGAAGCCATCCTTCGTATGCAGCCTTGATCTCGCCTGTCACCGAACCGTCAGCTAATGCAGTTGTCATGCGGAGAGCGATTCGTTCCCTGAGTTTGGTAGCGCCGAGCATCTGACCGTAGCCATATTCCGCGTTATCTTCAAAAAGTGAGTTTGCCCATGCAGGACCCTGACCGTTTTTATTAGAGGTATAAGGCGTTGAAGGTGCTGAACCGCCGTAGATCGATGAACAACCTGTAGCATTCGCAATGATCATCCTGTCGCCGTAGAGCTGGGTGATTGCTTTAATATAAGGTGTCTCACCGCAACCTGCGCATGCGCCTGAGAATTCGAACAAAGGCTGAGCAAACTGGCTGTTCTTGACATTAACAAATTTGTCAACAACAGTGTCCTTGTATCCGACTTTTTCGTGCATGTATGTCCAGCGGTCAATTTCTTCCTGCTGTGATTCGAGCGGTTTCATGATGAGGGCCTTGTTCTTTGAAGGGCATACATCGGCGCAGTTGCTGCAGCCTGTACAATCGAGAACACTGACCTGTATCTTGAATTTGAATGCTTTGAGCGCGCCGGGGATACCCTGGATACTTTTTGTGCCTTCAGGTGCATTTGCAAGTTCCTCTTCTGTCATAAGGAAAGGACGAATTGCAGCATGAGGACATACATATGAACACTGGTTGCACTGAATACACTCATTCGGCTGCCATTCGGGAACATTCACTGCGATACCTCTTTTTTCATACTGCGAAGTACCTGAAGGAAGAGTTCCGTCTTCCCTGCCAACAAATGCGCTTACAGGCAGATCATCACCCTTCATTGCGTTTACCGGCTCCATGATTTCACGAATGAACTCGGGAATCTCACGGTGGTCTGCTGCTTTTTCAATTATGATGCTTGCCCATTCAGCAGGAATCTCAATTTTTTCTACGGCACTGCCTCTGTCGACAGCAGCATAGTTCATGTTGACTACATCCTCGCCTTTTTTGCCATAACTCTTGTAGATGGCATTTTTCATTTCAGCTTCGGCTTTTTCGTACGGGATCACGTTGGCAACCTTAAAGAAAGCAGCCTGCATGATTGTATTGGTACGAGTTCCAAGTCCAAGTTCTTCAGCAATGAGTGTGGCATTGATTGTATAGAAGTTGATATGGTTTTCAGCCATATATTTCTTCATATGATCAGGAAGGTGTTTTTTTGTGCTTTCTGCATCCCATATTGAGTTCAACAGGAAGGTTCCGTCTTTTTTCAGCCCCTTGAGCATGTCGTACTTGGTAAGGTAAGAAGGAACATGGCATGCTACGAAGTCAGGAGTATTCACCAGATAGGGTGAACGGATCGGCTTGTCACCGAAACGAAGGTGAGAAGTTGTGATTCCTCCCGATTTTTTTGAGTCGTAAGCAAAATAAGCCTGGCAATATTTATCTGTAGTGTCACCGATGATCTTGATCGAGTTTTTATTAGCACCTACAGTACCGTCAGAGCCGAGTCCGTAGAATTTAGCCGAATATGTACCCGGAAGCGCAACATTAATCTCAGGAAGAATAGGAAGAGAAGTGAAGGTAACATCATCTACTATTCCAACGGTGAACTGATTTTTCGGTTTTTCGAGTTTCATGTTTTCGAATACCGAAAGTATCATACTTGGTGTGGTATCTTTCGAGCTGAGACCATAACGGCCGCCTACGATTACAGGTTGTTCCGCCTTAGTGTAGAACATTTCAATTACATCGAGGAAAAGTGGTTCGCCGTTTGCCCCTGGTTCTTTTGTTCTGTCGAGAACGGTAATTTTCTTGACGGTTGAAGGAAAAACATTAAAGAAATACTTCGATGAGAATGGACGGTAAAGATGAACGCTTATAAGTCCTACTTTTTCACCTTTAGCCATAAGGAAATCGATAGTTTCCTTAGTAGTTTCAGTTATTGAACCCATTGCAACGATGATGTTCTCGGCATCGGGTGAACCATAATAATCAAAAGGCTTATATTCTCTGCCGGTTACTTTGGCGATCTCCTGCATGTATGAGTTTACAAGGTCAGGAATTGGCTCGTAGAATTTGTTAATTGATTCCTTTGCCTGGAAGAAAATATCAGGGTTCTGTGCTGAACCTCTTGTAACAGGGTGCTCAGGATTAAGAGCGCTGGTACGGAACTTTGTAAGAGCATCGAAGTCGATCAGATTCTTAAGGTCATCCATTTCAATCATTTCGATCTTCTGCACTTCATGCGAAGACCTGAAACCATCGAAGAAATGGAGGAAAGGAATTCTCGATTTTATAGCGGTAAGATGAGCAACGCCAGCTATGTCCATAATCTCCTGAACACTGCCGCTTGCCAGTAGCGCAAAACCAGTCTGACGTGTAGCGTAGATATCACTATGGTCGCCGAATATTGATAATGCGTGTGCAGCAAGGGTACGGGCTGAAACATGGAAGACAGCTGGAAGCAATTCCCCGGCGATCTTGTACATATTAGGAATCATCAGCAGCAAACCCTGTGATGCTGTGTAGGTTGTACATAATGCTCCTGTCTGAAGAGCTCCGTGCAATGAACCTGCTGCACCTGCCTCAGATTGCATCTCAACAACTTTTACCTGTTCACCGAAGATGTTTTTCAACCCACTGGCTGCCCATTCGTCAACATATTCCGCCATGGTCGATGATGGGGTAATCGGATATATGCAAGCTACCTCGCTAAACATATAAGCAATATGTGCAGCAGCCTGATTGCCGTCGCACGTTATAAACTTTTTTGTTCCCATTTTATAATATGAAATTGATTAAAATTAGTTTGTGAAAAATTTAACAGCAAAACTATAAAAAATATTTTAACTGTTAGCCTCCGTTCATAGAAATAAGAAACTCTTCGTTCGACTTAGCCTGAAGGAGTCTGTCGCGAAGGAATTCCATCGCTTCAACAGAGTTCATATCGGTGAGGAAATTTCGCAGTACCCAGATTTTCTGAAGAATATTTTTGCCCAGAAGAAGGTCTTCCCTCCTTGTACTTGAAGCAGGTATGTCGATTGACGGGAAGATTCTCCGGTTCGATAGTTTCCTGTCGAGCTGAAGTTCCATGTTACCAGTACCCTTGAACTCTTCAAAAATTACATCGTCCATCTTTGACCCTGTGTCGGTAAGGGCAGTTGCAAGAATTGTCAGCGAACCTCCGTTCTCGATATTACGGGCAGCACCGAAGAATCTTTTTGGCTTGTGGAGGGCATTAGAATCAACACCTCCTGATAATACCTTGCCTGAGGCCGGTGCCGTTGTATTAAATGCTCTTGCAAGCCTGGTAATGGAATCAAGAAGAATAACAACATCATGACCGCATTCTACAAGCCTTTTTGCTTTTTCAAGAACTATATTGGCAACACGGCAATGACGTTCTGCCGGCTCATCAAATGTTGAGGCAATTACCTCAGCCTTTACGTTCCTTGCCATATCGGTAACCTCTTCGGGTCGTTCATCAATAAGCAATATCATAAGGTAGACTTCCGGATGATATTTGGCTATTGCATTGGCTATCTCCTGGAGGAGAATAGTCTTTCCAGTCTTTGGCTGGGCAACAATTAGTCCACGCTGGCCCTTGCCGATAGGGGTGAACATATCGATAACCCTTACGGAAAGGGAACCTTCCCCAGGCTGACAAAGGGTAAATTTCTCATCAGGAAAGAGCGGAGTAAGAAAGTCAAAAGGAACCCTGTCCCTTATGAAATCGGGGCTCCTGCCGTTTATTTCATCTACCTTTATAAGAGGAAAATATTTTTCGCCTTCTTTCGGAGGACGGATGGATCCCTTAATAGTGTCGCCGGTTTTCAGTCCGAATAACTTAATCTGTGATTGGGAAACGTAAATATCATCAGGTGAGTTGAGATAGTTGTAATCGGGCGATCTCAGGAACCCATAACCGTCGGGCATGATCTCAAGAACACCTGTATTATAAATAATGCCTTCAAAGTCATAAGGCTTTTCCCTCTTCTCTTCTCTTACAGGAAAGACCTCGGCAGTGGTCTCCCTTACCGGTGATTCAACAATAATATCACCGAAATATTCGGAATCAGATGCTTTATTCCCTGGTGTTTCATCAGAAATATTCAGGGGCATAGTTGTTTCGATTGAATGCCCCGGGTAGGGTTCAGAACTTCTTGGCACGACATATGGTGGTTCATATCTTTCCTTCCTGACAGGCCTTTCTTCAGGTCTTTGGTCTGTTTTCCACTTTTGTACCTTCTTTTCAATATGCGGTGCTTCTGTGCTTTTAAAAAGCTCTGGTTTTTCCTCGGAAGGAATGGGGCGACGCTGCTGTTCAGGCTTTTCCAATGGCTTTGGTTCATTCCTGATCAGGTCTCCCGGGGAAACTGATATAACTGTTTCTGTAGGTTTCTTCACAACAGACTTTAAGGTTCTTGGACGCTTTCCCCTTCTTATGGCATTATCATTTTCCTCAGCTGAAAGGGTAACTGAACCTTCCTGATATTCCCTCTCGGGCTCAGGAGGCAACTTGCTGTCGGCTGATTCAATTGCCTGCTGATCCAGGATTTTATAAATCAAATCCTGCTTCTTCAATGATTCAGTCTTTTTTATTTTAAGTTCCTTTGCTATTTCCTTTAATTCGGGTAGCAACTTCTTACTTAATTCAAGAATGTCGTACATATTTTAATGATAAATGGAATATAAGAGATAATGTTGAATATTTTGGAATTAGGGTCTGGAAATGATGATCAACCCAACCGGCTTTTTTTAAAAATAAGTCTACACGTCCGAAAAACCGCTGCAATATTAACTAAAATTGATTAATAGTTCCTACCAAATTCAGTTAAAAAAATACAATGATCTTTTTGAGTCAACCAATAATTTGATTTTCAGTATGTAAAATAGTGATGCAATTTAAAAAAAATCTGCTAATCATCAAAAAAAATAGTACGAATAAATAGGAATTATATTTTATTTTTGTTAAAATTGTCCTAATGTCTGTTTATTCATCGAGTAACTAATTGTCATCTTTTAATGCGTCAGCTAAAAATAACAAAGCAGGTTACTAACCGTGATACTCCTTCATTGGATAAATACCTTCAGGAAATTGGCCGTGTTGACCTGATTTCTCCAGAGGAGGAAGTCGTGCTGGCCAGGAAGATAAAGACGGGCGACAACGATGCCTTGAGGAAACTGGTAAAGGCAAATCTTCGTTTTGTTGTATCTGTTGCCAAACAATACCAGAACCAGGGCATGACACTTCCGGATCTTATTAACGAGGGAAACCTTGGATTAATTAAGGCCGCCCAGCGTTTTGACGAAACACGCGGTTTTAAGTTCATATCCTATGCCGTGTGGTGGATTCGGCAGGCTATACTTCAGGCTTTGGCTGAACAGGCAAGGATAGTAAGGCTCCCCGTAAACAAGATAGGATCAATAAACAGGATCAACAGGACTTTTGCCAGGCTTGAACAGGAGTTTGAAAGAGAACCTTCTTCACAGGAGATTGCCGAGATACTCGATATGATCCCCGAAGAGGTAAAGGATGCCCTTAAGACTAACGGGAGGACTGTTAGCATGGATGCTCCACTATCGTCTGAGGAAGACAACAATATGTATGATGTCCTGAACAGCACCGATACACCAAGTCCTGATAAAAACCTAATTAACGAATCTCTTGCTTATGAAATAGAAAGGGCTCTGAGTACTCTTTCTCCCCGCGAATCAAAGGTGCTGAAACTCTATTTCGGTCTTGGAATGAAGCACCCTTATACGCTTGAGGAAATAGGAGAGGAACTGAACCTTACCCGGGAACGGGTCCGCCAGATAAAAGAAAAAGCCATTAAAAGAATTCAATTCACAACCCGCTGCAGAATACTAAAATCGTACCTTGGCTGACTTTTCATTTGTATCTGACCATAAAATTATATAATGGACCATCTCATTGCACCTTCACTGCTTGCAGCCGATTTCGGTAATCTCGAAAAGGAGGTTCGTATGGTAAATAGTAGCCAGGCCGACTGGATCCATTGTGATATCATGGACGGGGTTTTTGTGCCAAATATTTCATTTGGATTTCCGGTGCTTGAAAAGGTGAATAAGATAGCAGAGAAACCTCTTGATGTTCATCTGATGATAACCGACCCCGACCGGTTCCTTTCGAGGTTCCGCGATCATGGAGCCGCAATGCTTACTGTTCAGTATGAAGCCTGTATTCATCTTCACAGAACTGTCTCGGAAATACATAACCTCGGAATGAAGGCAGGCGTTGCTGTTAATCCGCATACTCCTGTTGCTTTACTCGAGAATATCCTGCCATTTACTGATATGATTCTGATTATGTCAGTTAATCCTGGTTTCGGAGGACAGAAATTCATTGAAGAGAGCTATAAAAAAATCTCAGTCCTGCGCAAAATGATTGATTCCGGAGGATATTCCGTAATGATTGAAGTTGACGGGGGCGTTGACGTATCTAATGCAGGAAAACTTACCGGCTCGGGGGCTGATGTGCTTGTAGCAGGAAATTCGGTCTTCGGAGCAAAGGATCCTCTGGAAGCCATCAGCCGGTTAAAGAGACTATATTAACTGTCATTGCTTCATTGCTGATACAACACCTTCTATATGTTGAATGATTTTGTCACCATGGTCAGGGTGAAACCAGCTTATCTCCTTGTCTTTTCCCCACCAGGTCATCTGTCGCTTTGCGTATCTTCTTGAATTCCGCTTGATAAGTTCTATTGCTTTTTCCCTTGATATGATGCCATCGAATGAATCAAAAAACTCCCTGTATCCTACGCTGTTCAGGGCATTAAGATTCCTGAAAGGCAGCAGGCGTCTGGCTTCTTCCTCGAGGCCATGGTTTATCATCTCGTCTACTCTTGAATTGATCCGGGAATAAAGCTCTTCCCTTGGTCTTGCGAGACCTATTCTGATTATCTCAAAATCCCTGGTTCTCTTTTTTTTGCTTAGAAATGAAGAATATGGTTTCCCTGTAGTATCACAGATTTCGAGTGCCCTTATTATCCTTTTATAATTATTCAGGTCTACCTTAGAATAGTGGTCAGGGTCGAGAAGTTTTAGCGCAGATCTCAATCCGGCTATGCCTGCTTCATCATGCATTGCAATGTATTTTTTCCTGACAGCCGGATCGGTATCTGGAATATCATCGATTCCGCTGCAGACGGCATCAATATACATTCCGGAACCACCAGCCATAAGGGCACATCCGTTTAGGGAGAAAAGTCCCGGGAGAATCGATAAAACTTCTCTTTCAAAGAGACTGGAACTGTAGTAATCCTCAACAGACAGGAATCTGACAAAATGGTGTCTGACTGTATTTAGTTGTAAATCAGAAGGTACGGCAGTTCCTACCGACATTTCCCTGAAAAATTGTCTCGAATCAGCTGAAATAATTTCACAGCCAAACCGTTTGGCAAGGCCAATTGAAATATCAGTCTTACCGACTCCAGTCGGACCAAGCAAAACAATCAGAAAGTTTCTCATCGGAAGATTATTCCGGGAGGTTTATTCTTCGTCCTCGTTCAGGTTATCGATGTTTTCGAAATCAGGCATTGATTCTTCGTCATCGCCATTGAGAAAGAGATCGTCAACTTCCGGAACATCCCGGTCGTCGTCATCGTCGTCGTCGTCGTCAGAAACAATGATGTTATTATATACCTTCCGTGAAGTTCCGCTGAATATTACCTGTTTGGGAGGTACGCCTTTTGAGCTTGTACATGAAGGATACTCACGCCCGTCAATCTCTTTGGCTTCGCCTGTATACTCGATGAAGAATGCACGTTCGTTGAAAAAGTCAAAAATATACAGTAGTTTCTGGTTCTTTCGGAAAATAATATCTTCCAGAATAGCTACATCCATCGTCGATGAGCCTGTTCCCATATCGAAGAGGGTAAATTCCTCCTCCTTTTCCCAATTGTCGGTGGCCATAAAAAACGAAGCCATCTGCGACTTGTCAAACTCCAATTCCTCCTGAATCAGGCTATGGAAATCCAATAATGTGTGTGAGTCGAGAAATTCAAATTCCCTCACAAATGACTCATCCTCATCTGATAATATTACAAACTTATAAACCATAATTAGTGTTATTCAATGGGTGCAATATAATATTTTTTAGATTACAATACTCCCGCTATTTATTTTTTTGAAGAAAATCTAAAGTATCAATTCCATCGGCATAATCCCACAGGTGAGGGTTTTGTGCTGTTCCAAAAGGCAAATGTTTTTTGCCAACAATACACTGAATCATTTCAGACAACATTCCAGTTTGCTGCATAACAGTCTTTTCCGAATCATAGTATTCGAAGTGGAGGACCGATACGGGCGATGCCAGAGATGTGTTTTCCCTTAGCAGAAGATAGCCTGTATCATGGAATTTCTCCCTGTTCACTATGTATACAGCCTTATTGAAATCGTAATTGTTTGCGTAGCCGCTGTGGCAAATCAAATCTCCATATGAACCCCAGTTAGCAACGAGCCCGTTCAATTCGTATCCCCGGGGAATCCATACTTTGGAAACATTTCTGCATCCGAGTCCGAAATAGGAAAAGATATCCTTTCCCAGACTTGTTAGTTCATCGGCCGATTCATCACCGGTTATTATAGCAACGCTGTTTCTATTCTTTCTTATTATATGCGGATACTTGCCGAAGTAATACTCGAAATATCTTGAACTGTTATTACTGCCAGTCGCAATTACTACATCAAAACCAGTGAGTGTTGTGTCGGTAAATTTTATAAAATCTTTGAAATCAGTGCTTATGTTACAAAGAATATCAGCTATGTATTTGATAAGTTCGGAGTCTTTTGAACTGGTTTTTGCAACTAAAATATTACCGCTTATTAGTACCGAAAGAAAATCATGAAATCCAACAAGAGGTATATTTCCTGCCATTATTACACCAACTCTGAGAGGTTTTTCGTTTTTCCCAGGACCCTGATAGGATGAGGTCCATTTTGAAAGGTTTTCAGTTGTGAGCTCTTGTGCAATTGAGGTTATGGCTAGTTTCACGTTCCCGGGTGTGAACCACTGATTATGAATCTGTTGTGCGTTGATAAGCAAATTAAGATGTTCCGAATATCTTAAGTCGTTGCCTGCGATTGCGTCGCGAAGCGTCTCTCCCAGCCGGGCAAAGGATTTTATCCTATCGTTGATATGCATAAACCTGTTCACTGGCGGCAAATTTACTTAAAATGGATTACAATCTGCAATTGTAAGAATTGATTAAAAACAGAAAAGGACCGGTTAATCCGGCCCTTTCTTGTTTTTAATTATTTTGTAATGAATATTCAGGGTTATTTCAAGGTAAAGGATATTGGAACCATATAATGAACCTTAACTGGTAACCCTTTGATTTTTGCCGGCGTTTCAAATTTCGGAAGAGATTCAACAACCTTAACTGCTGCGGCATCAAGAGAAGGTTCTGCGCTCTTTATTACAGCCACATCAGAAACGGTTCCGTCCTTTTCAACCACGAAGCGGACAACCACTTTCCCCTGGATATTTTTTTCTTTTGCATCCCTGGGATATGAAGTATTATCGGCAATGTATTTCAAAAGCCCTTCATCTCCGCCTTTGAATACAGGCATTTCATCAACGTTTACATAGACCGAATCGGTTACTGCTTCAACTGGCGGCGGCGGCGGCGGAGGAGGTGCATCAGGCATGCCCTTTGTTCCGTTTTCTGTATTGCTGCACGAGATTATTGCTGCAATTGAGAATAAGGCTAATGGAAGCAGGATTAGCGACCTGAAAAGAGGATTGGTTTCTGTTTGTCTTTTTGTTTTCATGACAATTGTTTTTTATTGGTTTAACATTTGTTACTTTAATTCTTCCTTGCCAAATAAAAGTAAGATTACAGTACCAAAGATATAACTAATAAATTAGTTATGCAACTAAATTATTAATTAAAAAAAATAAATTCAGATTATTTCTGCGGATCAACACAGGCGCTTATTAATCAACCCCGGGAAAAAAATTTATTTAAGGGTAAATGTAATAGGGACCATGTACCAGACAGGTACTGCTATTCCTCCCTTTTTGCCTGGTTTGAAAGCAGGAAGTGTTTTTACAACCCTTACAGCTTCGGCATCGAGTTCGGGGCTAACTCCTTTAAGCGTGCTAACTCTGTTAATTGTCCCGTTTTCGTTGACACAGAAACGTACAATAACTCTTCCCTGTATGTTTTCATTCTTTGCTTTATCCGGGTAAATGGTGTTATTCCCGATATATTTAAGAAGCGCCTGGTCACCTCCGGGGTAAACCGGCATCTCATCCACATCGGTATATGGTGTATTTCCGGCCTCTGCGGAAGTCTCTCCGTTTGTACCTTCCGAAGTAACAGGAGGTGGGGGGGGAGGCGGGGGAGGGGGCATGGTTTCAGTACCTGTAAGATTTGAACTTATGTTATTAACCTCCACTGTATTATTTGTTGCTTTTTGATTATCTGCGTTTTCCCTGCATGATGAGATCACGAGAAAAACCACCCCTAAAACCGGAAATGCAATCAGAAGTTTTATGCTCGAAATTGCGGAGGTCCTCTTTTTTGTCATCATTACCATGCGCTTTTTTAAGAGCGAAGGATTTGAAAAGCTGTTTGTAAGGTTGAAGATATTCGATTTAAAGACCTGGCTTAAAAGCAGATTCTGGTACTGCAGAACTGGTACTCCCGAACGGATACAATCATGATCGGCCTGGTATTCATGAATGGCACGCATTGATCTGTCGAAAAGGTAAACTGCAGGGTTGAACCACTGAAATGCTTTTATTATCTCTAAAAGAAGAATATCAATAAAATGATTTTTCTTCAGATGGTTTAATTCGTGTTTTATAATTTCATCCGATTCCTCCCCTGTGAGCCTGCTGCTGATAAAAATATATCCCATAGCGGTGAAACCGGCAGTATTAAACCCATGAAACCTGATTATCCTGCTTCCTTTTTCCTTTTTCCTGACAATCAGAAAAAGGAGATTCAAAAAATCAACAAGGAGTTTTGCCGTAAGAATAAGAGCAATTGTTATATAAATGGTGTAAGCCTTCTGCATAAAACCTGAAATTCCTTCCGTATTTCCGCCTGACGATGCCTGACCTGGTGTGATAAAGACTTCTGAAAGGAGTTTTCCGAAAATCTGAATGTTTAGAGGTCTGCTGGTTTGGAAAGTAATCAGCGGGATAAGAAGAGATATAATAAGTGAAATAGTAATAAATGCCCTGTTACGGCCGTAATAGGTGTCCCTGCTTAGGAAGGCTGAATATACAATATATAGCGCCGCAATGTAGAGGGACGACTTCATCATATGTTCCAGAAATCCGTTCATTTTACGAGTTTTTGTTTTTTGACTTCACTCTCCATTATTTTCATTATTTCCTCCATCTCCCTTAGTGATATGCCCTTTTCTTTGGCAAAGAAACTCACCATTTTTTCAAATGAATTCGAAAAATAGTCGTTTACAAAATTACTGAGGTGCGATTTTGAATAGTCGTTTTTTGAGATCAGGGGGAAATACTCGTGAGTTCTGCCATAGGCTTTATGATCGACAAAACCCTTATCCTGAAGGATCCTTACTATCGTACTGACTGTATTATAGGCTGGTTTGGGTTCGTCAAAATGTTCAAGTATATCTTTGACAAATCCCCGTTTTATCTCCCATAATACCTGCATCACCTGTTCTTCTGCCCTGGTTAATTCTCTCATAATCAATACAAATTTATTTCCAATCGAATTAAAGCCATCTTTTGTTCTATGCCTGATTGCTTTTTCAAATTTACAACGAAAAAATTAGTTACGCAAAGAAAACATCATATTTATTTTATCTCCGGAGTTTAATTAATCATAATTCAATGTCGTTTAGTTAAGCCCGGGTAATCAGTTTCTTACTCCCACATTTTACCCCCCTGCCCCCCAGGGGGGTGTTCTTAAATCCCCCCTTGGGGGGTTGGGGGGTAAAAACACAGAATAGTAGAGTGGTCCCTGTGGTAAAATATTCTTTTCATGTTTGGTAATAATATTCCTTAACTAAACGCCATTAAATCATAATTCCATTTTCAGTTTTAGGTAAAAAAGGAAAAAAAGTGTACTTTTATTTTTTATTTGAGTATCAGGAATCATACATAAAAACCCATTGATTTTTTTCGTTTACCCCACCCCCATGGGGCGCGAAGAACCGACTAATCAAAGGGTAGGAGTTCGACGCAGCCAAAATCAATTTACTCCCTGTTGGGAAGAGTAATATATTGATTTTAAAGCGACTTAACGTTTTCCTTGTTTGATTGCTGATAATTATGTTTATTAATTATTGCATCCACTGGAGCCATTATTTAGATGAAAAAAAGTATAAAAAGGATAGGTATTCTTAAGGAAAACCTAAGGATTTCCCTTAGGGCCATCATGTCGAACAGGGTCAGAACTGTTCTTACAATTTGCATAATCGCCATTGGTATAATGGCACTTGTTGGGATATTGACTGCGATAGATGCAATAAAATCATCGCTGACCAATCAGTTCACCATGATGGGAGCTAACTCTTTCACGATTACATCGAGAGGGATGAATATCCAGATTGGAAACAGCAAATACAGGGCGAAGAATTTTTCCAGGATATCGTACAGGGAGGCACAGGAGTTTAAGTCCCGTTTCAATGAAGGTGCATGGGTATCAATATCTTTCAACGCATCCGGATTATCAACTGTAAAATACGGACAGGAAGAGACTAATCCTAATGTGAGTCTTACAGGAGTGGATGAGAACAATCTTACGGTATCAGGATATGAGATAGAAAAGGGAAGAAATTTTATTGCCGAAGAAGTTCAGATGAACCGCCATATTGTCCTTATAGGTGCAGAAGTAGAAAAGTTTCTTTTCCCCTCCGGAATTGATCCAATAGGGAAAGTCATCAATGTTGCAGGCCTGAACCTTCAGGTGGCCGGTGTTCTAAAAAGCAAGGGAGCCAGCGCCATTAACGGCGACAATGTTTGTTTTATGCCTGTGACAACGGCACGGCAATATTTCTCACGGCCAAACATGTCATTCAGCATCACTGTGATGCCTGTAAATCCTGTAAATATGGATATGATGACCGGTGAAGCAGAAGCTACTTTCAGGATTGTTCGTAACCTGAATCCCCGCGATGAGTCGGACTTCAATATTTCGAAAAGTGATAATATTGTCAACCTCCTTCTGAAGAACCTTAAATATGTAACACTTGCTGCCACAATCATAGGAATTGTTACCTTATTCGGGGCGGCTGTTGGGCTCATGAACATTATGCTTGTGTCGGTTACAGAGCGAACCCGTGAGATTGGCGTCAGGAAGGCCATCGGAGCAAAACCAAATACAATTAAATACCAGTTTCTTTTTGAATCAATTATGATAGGCCAGTTGGGCGGTGTTTTCGGGATAATTCTTGGAATACTAATTGGCAATGCCGTTTCTTCGATGCTGCGGTCCAATTTTGTAATACCTTGGGTCTGGGTATTTACCGGAATCGTTGTATGTTTTGTTGTTGGCGTTGTTTCGGGTTATGCCCCGGCTGTTAAAGCAGCCAATATTGACCCTATTGAAGCTTTGAGATATGAATAAATTCTCATCAAATGAAAAAAGTGTAATTCAGGAACAACACAGGAATTGTCCCGGAATATTCTTTTATAAAAGCCTGAACAAACTTGAAATTATTGGTCGTGCAATCCCTGAAAATCCTGAGCTTATTTTCAACAAACTCAATGATTGGTTATCGGGTTATTTAAAAAAGAATGATGGATTGAATATCTCAATTCAGCTTGAATACATAAACAGCAGTTCCTCAAAATATCTTTTTGAAACGCTGAAAAGTATTGAATCGGAAAGGCGTGGAGGAAAGAAAATAGTCATTAAATGGTTATTCGAGGAAGACGATGAAGCTATGAAGGAACTTGGCGAACATTATCGCAATACTTCGGGTCTTCCTATGGTTATAGAAATGATATTCTGAGCTGTAACGGGACGATTTTTGAAGGGAAAAGTCGGGACCTCTCGCATTATGATAAAAGTAAAAAGGTGTCTTTACGGGACACCTTTTATTATTTACAAGAGCAGGTAAATTATTGAACCGTATCCATATGTACAATCAGGTCAATCAGTTTGTTTGAATAACCCCATTCGTTATCGTACCATGAAACAACCTTGACAAAGTTTCCGTTGAGAGCGATACCAGCTCCGGCATCGAATATTGAGGTGCGTGCATCACCGTTGAAGTCGCTCGATACAACTGCTTCCTCAGTATATCCCAGAATCCCCTTGAGTGAACCTTCTGAAGCTTCTTTCATAGCTTTTTTGATTTCGTCGTAGCTTGCTGCTTTTTCAAGACGGCAGGTAAGGTCAACAACAGAAACGTTCAGAGTGGGAACCCTGAAAGCCATACCTGTTAGTTTGCCATTGAGTTCTGGAATAACTTTTCCTACTGCTTTGGCAGCACCTGTAGATGATGGAATAATGTTTCCTGCAGCAGCACGTCCGCCTCTCCAGTCCTTCTTTGACGGACCGTCAACGGTTTTCTGTGTAGCAGTGGTTGCATGAACTGTTGTCATCAGACCTTCAACTATTCCGAAATTATCGTTGAGAACCTTAGCAACAGGAGCAAGGCAGTTGGTTGTGCAGGAAGCGTTGGAAACATACTGCATATCTGCTGTGTATTTGGTATGGTTAACACCCATAACAAACATCGGTGTATCATCTTTTGAAGGAGCTGACATTACAACTCGTTTTGCACCTGCGGCAATATGGCCTGCAGCGCTCTCTTTTGAAAGGAAGAGACCTGTTGATTCGATTACATATTCTGCGCCTACCTCATTCCACTTAAGGGTTGAGGGATCTTTCTCTGCAGTAACACGGATGCTTTGTCCGTTAACGACAAGTCTGCCGTCTTTAACTTCTATGGTGCCGTCAAATACGCCGTGAACAGAATCATAACGAAGCATATAAGCTATATAGTCTACTTCTAGGAGATCGTTGATCCCAACTATTTCAATATCGCTTCTTTTTAATGCAGCTCTGAAGGCCAAACGGCCGATTCTGCCAAAACCATTGATGCCTACTTTAATTTTTGACATGTTAATATCATTAATTGGTTAATAATTTGAACTTCCAAATTTAATACTTTCCTATTAAATCCAAAGTTGAATTTTAGTTCAATTACTCTTTTTTCTTCTGAATAAATTGGAAAGTTTATTGGATTCCGGATTAAGCGGATCGAGGATCATTCCAAATCTGTAGCTGACAAAGAGCGACAGGAAAATTGCCTTGTTTTCGGTACTTGCCATAATTGGCACTTTCTTTGGAAATGCCTGGATGGTTGCACCTATCTCTACAGCATGAATTATCTTGTCCTGCTTGCTGTATTCGAAATTAAATCCTCCCCTGGCAAATAACCCTGGTATAACTTTTGTCTCATCAAAACCCTTGAAAAAGGAAGCTTTACTGTAAATATCAATGGGGACCGCAATTGAGGAACTGAATTTTTCTTCCTTTATTTCATATTCTCCCAACTGCGAAGTAGGGTATAGAACCCTGTAATATATTGGTTTGCAGATTGCTAAAGTTGGACCTCCGGAATAGAAATATCTTATGGCAATTCCTCCCAGATCTGCCTTCTTAAAGAGTTCATGCTGTCGCCCCATGCTGGCCCTGAGGTACCAGACCAAATTAGTTTTGCCGAAAACAAAGGTACCACCCGACTGTACATATGGATTTGAAAGCCTGTATTCCTTAGGGCTCTTCAGATTGCCTGTTTCTATTTCAAAGAAATGTTTGTTCCGGAAATCTGATCTTTTGGCCTCCCTGTAACTGAAGCCAAAGCCATCAGTGTTCAGAAGCAGTGCAAACGACCTCTCGTTCCGGAAGAAAACCTTTTGCTGGTCATCAAGTTCTCCCTGTGCGCGAAGAATTGCTGAGCCATACAAAAAAGTTACCAGTATTATCAGCAGCTTCTTCATTTGGTTCTGCTAGCTGTGGAAAGTGGGTGCATTAAAAAATGCAGACAGGGACTCAGACATTCCTGGAGGCCTGCTCCGTATTGGTCTTTGAATAAGCCGGGCAATCCTTTTTGTTGCATGAGCTGACAGTAATAACGGTGAAAAAGGCAACTATAAGTAATAAAGCAAATTTTTTCATAAGGTCTGTCTTATTTATTTGTCTGCAAAATTAATCTTTTCATTTAGATAACAATCTATGTGTCAAAAATATTATTTGCTACTTACCCCTGATAATTATCACTGAAAAACGGTTAACCTTTTCGATACTTCTTTGTTTATATTCTGTGTTATCGTTTTTACGTAATATGTCGCATAAAACCTGCATGATCCTCTTTTTAAATCCTTTAATGACGAAAAGAGGAAACATGTAGGTTTTAATTTAAAAACTTCAGGTTATGAACTTAAAATTGAAAATCTTTTTAGTAATAACAACAATCCTTACCATGAGCAATGAATCTTTTTCACAGGAGAAACTGCAATTCAATGATCTGACTGGCGCAGAATCCGTCGTGATAAATAATAAAGGTACAGAGAGGCCATTTATTGGAAAGTATACCAAAACCAAAGATACAGGAACCTATCTCTGCCGGAAATGCGGTGCTGCTCTGTACTATTCTTCCGATAAATTTGCATCCGATTGCGGCTGGCCCAGCTTCGACGACGAGATTCCGGGTGCAGTTAACAGATTTCCCGATCCTGACGGAATGAGGACTGAGATTGAATGTGCATCCTGCAGCGCACATCTCGGGCATGTCTTCAAAGGGGAACATCTTACATCCAAAGATGTAAGGCACTGTGTGAATTCAGTGTCGCTCGACTTTGTACCTGCTCATCTTCCCCCCGGAAGATATGGAACAGCGCTTTTTGCCGGGGGATGTTTCTGGGGAGTGGAGTATTACCTGCAGAAGGCCCCGGGAGTTTTTTCCGTGGTTTCGGGTTACACCGGAGGCTATGTAAAAAATCCCGCTTACCGTGAAGTATGTACAGGAAATACGGGTCATGCTGAGACCGTAAAGGTAGTTTACAGCCCTGAAAAGACATCGTATGAGAAACTCCTGAAGCTTTTTCTCGAGATTCATGATCCTACTCAGGCTGGAGGTCAGGGGCCTGACATTGGAAATCAGTACCGGTCCGAGATATTTTATATGAATGAAGAGCAGAAGAAAATTGCTGAAAAAAATCTCAAAATACTAAAGGATAAAGGTTTAAAAGTAGTTACAGCGGTTACAAAGGCTTCGGAGTTCTACCCGGCTGAAGCCTATCACCAGGATTACTATTTCAATAATGGCAAGATACCCTACTGTCATTCTTATGTAAAAAGGTTCTGATATTTGATCAGAAAAAGATAATATTTTGTTGTTCATGATTGCGGTAAAGAATTAACTTTAGCGAGTTAATTTGATTTTTTCGGAATTATGAATTTAATAAATTACCATCCCCGGGCTTCTCTCTCACGAAGAAGGAGGATAGTGATTCTGCTGACTGGTTTTATTGCAGGCATCATTTTCCTTATTTCCGGCAAGACAGCCGTGAAATATACCTCCTCCGATGATTATTGTAAAAGCTGTCACGTTCATCCTTTCGCCGAGCAGGCATGGAAACTTTCCACACATTATAATAATGGATCGGGGACTATTGTTCATTGTACACAATGCCATCTGCCTCCCGAAGGCCATGGGTATCTGTATGCCAAGAGTAAACACGGATTTAAGGACCTTTATGGATATTTATTCAAGGATAGCGCCTCTATTAACTGGGAAGAAAAGAAGCTTCTCGAAAATGCCAAAGGATTTGTTTATGAAGAGTCTTGTAAGAAGTGTCATCAGAATCTCTTTCCCGTAACCCTTTCGGTAAACGGAGGCAATGCTCACCTTTTCTATACAACAAGCAATGAACCTCTTAACTGTATAAACTGCCATCTGAACGTTGGTCATTACGACCGCAATGCTCTTCACGCTCACGATACCCTTTTCGGTGTTTCTGCAGCGGCTAATAAGGAGGTTTTTGCTCAGCCTGCCAGCGTTACCGAATTTAAGGATTTCACCGAGAACATACCCGGAACAGGTGTCTCTTTCGACATGGTTGCCCTTCCCGGAGGAACTTTTAAAATGGGAAGCCCCGATGATGAGCCTCTCAGAAAGAATGATGAGGGACCATTAAGAAAGGTGGAATTGTCACGCTTCTGGATTGCCCGCACAGAGGTTACCTGGGATGAATACCTGGCATTTTTCAGGGCGACAGGCTCGCAGGGAAGAACTGAAGGCCAGGTTGTCAAAATGAAGAATGTTGATGCCATTAGCGGTGCAACACCTCCATGGGGGGCCCCCGATCAGGGCTGGGGAAAGGGAAAACGTCCGGCAATAACAATGTCATGGCACGCTGCCAGTGTTTATTGCCAGTGGCTGTCGAAAGTCACCGGCAAGAAGTACCGCCTGCCTACTGAAGCTGAATGGGAATACGCCTGCCGTGGTGGTAGTCAGACTCCTTACTTCTTTGAAGGCAATCCTAAAAAACTCACCTCCGCCGGATTCCTGAGGAAACTGCTGGGACCCGATACTACTGGGATTGGTTCAAGAGTGGTTTACCAGGTGAACAGTTCTTCAAAGACAAAAGAATCTGCATCTGTTAAGCCAAATCCGTTCGGCCTGCGGAACATGTCAGGAAACGTTTCCGAATTCTGCCTTGATTTCTATTCTGCCGATACTTATAAATCTGACAGCACAGCAGTTATAGATCCGAAAGGTCCGGCTAAAGGAAAGGAACATGTTATCCGGGGCGGATCGTTTAAAAGCGATGCTCGCGATGTAAGAAGTGCTTCACGCGATTTTACAAAAACGAAACCATGGCTCGTTACCGATCCTCAGATGCCAAAGAGCATCTGGTGGTATTCCGATTGTATCGATGTCGGTTTCAGGGTCGTTTGCGAGACAGACACTTTAGTAAATCATTAACAGGTATTATTTTAATAGGTATACGATGCAGAACATTGACAGAAGAAAATTCATAGGCAAAACTGCGCTGGCGGGAATCGGCTTAGCAGGAGCAGGCGCAATAATTACCTCGTGTAAAAGAAATGATGATAAGAAATTCGCTGGTTTACCCCCGATACTTAATGGTGCACCAAAAGGTAAAAAACTAAAGGCCGGGCTGGTAGGAACCGGAGCCAGGGGTACAGGCGCAGCAATAAATTTTATAAGCTCAGGCCCCGATCTTGAGATTATTGCCCTTGCTGATCTGTTCCAGGACAAGATTGATGCCTGTCGCCAAAGATTTGATTCCTTCAAACTTCCGATTCCTGCAGAGAATTGTTTTGTAGGCTTCGATGCCTACAAAAAACTCATGGCAATTCCCGATATCGATGTTGTAATTCTTGCAACACCTCCGCAGTTCAGACCTGAACATTTCCTGGAAGCCGTAAAGAACAATAAACATGCATTCATTGAAAAACCGGTAGCAGTCGATCCCGTCGGGATCAGATCGATACTGACCACTGCAAAAAAGGCCGAAGCGCTGGGTCTGTGCGTTGTAACCGGAACCCAAAGGAGGCATCAGGAAGACTATATTGCCACCTACAAGCAGGTTCTGAACGGTGCCATCGGACGGATCACCTCTGCCAAAGCATTCTGGAATCAGGATCATGTATGGTTTCGTGAACGCGAGGAGGGATGGAATGACATGGAATACATGATACGTAACTGGAATAATTTCTGCTGGCTTTGCGGCGATCATATTCTTGATACTCACGTTCATAATATTGATGTTATCAACTGGTTCATGGGGAAATATCCCCAGAAGGCCATCGGCTACGGAGGCCGTCATCGCAGGGTCACAGGTGACCAGTACGATTTCTTCAGCATAGATTTTGACTATGGTAATGGTATAAGCTCTCACAGTATGTGCCGCCAGATCGACAGTTGTGCTAACAGCACCGGGGAAGTGATTGTGGGAACCGAAGGTTATACAAATTGTGCCAACACCATTTGGGACCCTGACGGAAAAATAAAATGGCAGTTTGAATACCCTAAGGATGAAAACGGCAATGCCATGAACCAGGTTAAAATACCTCCATATGTTCAGGAACATATGCATCTTGTTTATGCGATTCGTACAGGAAATTATGTTAATGAAGCAGAACAGACAGCTCTTTCGACACTGACAGCTATAATGGGAAGGACTGCCGCCTATACCGGTCGTCAAATTACCTGGGACGAGATTTACAAATCCGATATGGATCTCGGTCCGGCTAAAATTGAATTCGGACCTGTGGACATGGTATTTGAGACACCCATACCCGGAACACCAGTAACAATTTAGACTCTGATTAACTTTTGAAACCCTAATATAATCAGTATGACAAAGAATTCATCAAGAAGAGAATTTGTTAAACGGTCAGCTGCCCTTGTGGCCGGATCAATTGTCCTTCCTCAGATCATTCCTTCCTCAGTTCTGGGAATGGGAGGGAGGACTGCTCCAAGCGACCGTTTAGTTATGGGTGCCATTGGCACCGGTTCGCAGGGGATGAGCAATATGAGGGACTTCCTCGATCTGAAGGATGCCGTCAGGTTTGTGGCCGTATGCGATGTAGATTCAGTTCACCTTGCAGGTGCGAAGAGAACCGTTGATGGTGCAAACAAAAGCAATGATTGCCGGACATACGGCGATTTTCGTGAATTTCTTGCAAAAGAGAAACTTGATGCAGTTTCAATTGCTTTACCTGACCACTGGCATGGCATTATTTACAGTGAAGCCGCAAACCGTAAAATGAATGTTTATGGCGAAAAACCAATATGCCGGACAATTAATGACGGTAAGACAATTGTTAAAGCGGTTAAGGATAATAACATAATCTGGCAAACCGGCAGCTGGCAGCGTTCCGAAGCCAATTTTCACCGCGGTGCTGAACTCGCTGTTAACGGGAGGGTTGGGAAAATAAAATATATTGAAGTTGGTCTTCCTGACGGAGGAAATAATATAGGAACACCTCCTGTCATGGATGTCCCGCCTCAGCTTAACTGGGAAATGTGGCTGGGTCCGGCATTAAAAGTACCATACAGGGGCGTCTCGCATTGGGACTGGCGCTGGATTCTTGATTACTCCGGTGGTCAGCTGACCGACTGGGCAGGCCACCATATCGATATTGCAAATTGGGGTGCAGGACTGGAACATACAGGACCTTCCGAGATTTCGGGTTCAGGTATTTATCCTGCTGAAGGCCTTTATAATGTACCTGTCGAATATGACTTCCTCTGCAAATATGCAAACGGCATTGAAATGCGCGTGGCAAATGCAGCAAGGCTGAAGCATGGAATGGGTACCGTATGGCAGGGTGACCTTGGATGGATCCACGTTGACAGGGGAAACAGGATTTCTGCATCCGACCCGGCAATTCTTAATGAGGTGATCGGTGAAAATGAAATACATCTGTATAAAAGTGAAAATCACTGGCAGAATTTTGTTGACTGTGTCCGCTCAGGCAAGCCTGCAATTGCTCCCGTTGAGGTAGCTTACAGGGCAATCTCTGTCGGCCTTCTTGGCGAAATCGCAATGACGACGGGTCAGACTATCAAATGGGATCCTGACAAGGAAGAGATAATTGGCAATCCCGCAGCCTCAAAGCTTCTTAGCCGTCCTTATCGTAAGCCATGGACATTACCAACAGTTTAAAAAGAGAGAGAGATGAAAAGAAAATATATAATTCTGATAGTTCTGGCTGGTTTATTCGGCATTTTTTCTTCATGCAAAAAGGAGACAGGATTTAATACCTTAATTATTACCGGCCAGAATAATCACAACTGGCAGGTGAGTTCGCCTTTACTTAAACAGATTCTCGACGAAACAGGCCTTTTTACTTCCGAGATAATGAAAACACCGGCTACAGGCGGTGATATGAATACCTTCAATCCTGATTTTTCAAAATACAAACTGGTTGTTATTGACTATAACGGTGATTCCTGGAATGAGAAAACTAATAAAGCATTTGTTGATTATGTAAGTAACGGAGGTGGCGTAGTAATCTATCATGCTGCAAATAATTCATTTCCCGCGTGGAAAGAGTATAATGAGATGACAGGTCTTGGTGGGTGGGGCGACCGGAATGAGAAATCTGGTCCATATGTATATTATAAGGCAGGACAGCTTGTTACAGATACATCGGCTGGTATTGGCGGCACGCATGGAAAGAGGAGGGAATTCATGGTTGTCTCGAGAAAGGCAGACCACCCCATAACAAAAGGATTACCTGCAAGATGGCTACACGGAACCGACGAGCTTTACAGCCTGCTTCGGGGACCAGCCCTGAATATGGAGGTACTTGCTACTGCATTTGCCGATTCTGCAAAGGGTGGAGGTACAATGAGGGATGAGCCAATGCTTATGACAATAGCTTATGGTAAGGGAAGAATTTTTCATACTGCAATGGGACATGCAGATGAGGGAGGCGGACCTGCAATGCAATGTGCAGGTTTCATCATAACCCTTCAGAGAGGAGCCGAGTGGGCAGTGACGGGCAATGTTACACAACCTGTACCCTTCGATTTTCCCACCGCAGCAGGGGTTGTTCTTCGTCCTGACTTTAAAGAAGTCACTGTCGATGAGGCGATTAAAAACATAGGAAGCTATGAAATCGGCAAAAGTACAAAAAACCTTACCTGCCTCCAATATCACATAAGGAAGCTGGCAGGCGACCAGGCAGGTCTTCTGAATCTTGAAAAACAGATGGTAACCGTCCTTGAGAGCAGTGATGCTACAACTGAAGGAAAGAAACTTCTGCTTCGGGAACTTAGCTGGATGGGTACTTCATTTTGCCAGCCAGCAATTAATAAGCTTTCATCAGTTGAAGAACTGAAAGACGAAGCCGCATTTGCACTGGAAAGGCTTAAATAATTTTTTAATACTATGGAGCTGTCGCTAGTAATACCTGTTTATAATGAGGAGAAGATTATTGATGAGTTGATGCAGAGAACTATACCTGCACTCGAATCAATAACTTCCGATTATGAATTGATAGTAGTCGATGACGGCAGCACCGACAGCAGCATTGAAAAACTGCTCCTCTTTCGTGAGGGGAACGGGAAGATAAAAATACTTTCCCTTTCGAAGAACTTTGGTCATCAGGCAGCTTATACTGCAGGTCTCGAACATTCAACTGGCAATATTGTCGCCATGATGGACGGAGACCTGCAGGATCCGCCTGAATTGCTGCCTGAGATGTACAGAATGATTACCGGCGGAGATTATGACATTGTCAGCGGCAGGAAGACTGCACGTAAGGGCAGAAGCGGAAGGATAATGTACGCCTGGCTTTTCCATCTCTTTTTCAGGCATATTGGTGAAATAAAGAACATGGAAAATTCCGGCAATTACTCAATGATGAGTCGCGAAGCTGTCGACGCTCTCCTGATGATGAAGGAAAAAGTCAGGTATCTGCCTGGCCTCCGGACATTTATCGGTTTCCGTCAGGGATATCTTGATTTTGTAAGGGACGACAGGTTCAGGGGAAAGCCTAAAATGAGTATGGCAAAGCTATACCTTCTTGCAGCAGATGCAGTCTTTTCATTTTCAAGGTTTCCTATCAGGTTCTGCATGTTCCTTGGAACCATCGGCACCCTGGTTTTCATGGGTGCAGGCTTGTATGTGGTGGTTGCCAAGGTGTGCGGATTTGCAGTACTGGGTTGGTCCTCTACGCTTCTCAGCATATATTTCCTGGGATCAATACAATTGGTTTTTATGGGAATGCTTGGCGAATATGTTTACAGGAGTTATAAGGAATCTCAAAACCGGCCTGTCTATTTCATCAGGAAAAGGTACGACACCACCCCGGGTGAATAATGAAAAATAGCAAACTAAAATATATCTTTTATTTTTCATCGGCTCTTCTGCTTTTCTATATGGTTCTGTCGGGCCGGAAGGCAGGGATCTCCTGCGATGAGATGCTTCATTACAATCACTCGCAGGCTGTTTACAGGTATTTTGAGTCGCACGGAGCCGACAAGTCGGCCCTGAATACCCCTGTTTCGCATCTTAAATATTATGGCCAGTCGTACGATAACGCAGTAACATTTCTCTCAAGATATTTCGGTATAGAGGATGTTTATACTTTCCGTGGCCTGATGAGCTCCATCGCCGGATGGGTTGTCGTATTAATAACTTCTTTCTTTGCATTATGGCTTTCGGGTTACAGAAGCGCTGTATTCGTAATTTTGCTTTTTGGGCTCTCTCCGACTTTTCTTGGACATTCGCAGAATAATCTGAAAGATATTCCTTTTGCACTTTCTTACATAGCATCTGCTTTTTTCATCATAAGATACCTGGGATCCGGCAAAAAAATTTCGATTACGGGATTGCTACTGATCACCTTTAGTATTGCCTTTTCAATCAGCATAAGAGCAGGAGGGCTTGTACTTATCTGTTATCTTTATTTCTTTTACTTTGTTTTGCTTCTTTTTAAATATTTCAAAACTAAAGAGGTTGATTTCCGGACTGAACTTAAAAGATTTTTCCAGATAACAGGAATAAGTGTGGTTGCCTGGTTCCTTAGCACCCTACTCTGGCCTTTCGCCCTGCAGGATCCTGTAAATAACGTCCTTGAATCGTATAAGGTAATGGCTCATTTCCCTTCGACTTTCCGGCAGATCTTCGAGGGAAGAAATGAATGGTCCGATTTCATGCCATGGTACTATCTTCCCAAATCGATGCTTATTACAATACCAGTAGTTATTCTTTCAGGACTTTTATTGTTTGTCATTCTGGCAAAGTATTCTATTCCTGCGGAGAAAAGGATCGCTTATGGGATGATCATTTTCTCTGTTGTTTTTCCAATGGCTTTTGTTATCCTGGAAAAATCAAACCTTTATAGTTCATGGAGACAGTTTTTGTTCCTGTATCCGGCAATAGTATTGCTGGCAGCCATCGGGTTTCACTGTTTTTTCGATTTTTTAAAAACCAAATGGCTGAAATGGGCTTCAGCTATTGGTTTGGTTATCCTTTCCATTCACCCTGCAAGATATATGGCTGAAAATGCTGTATATAGTTATATGTATTATAATCAGTTGGTTGGCGGAATGAATGGAGCTTTCGGGAACTATGAAACCGATTACTACTATGTAAGTCACAAAGAGGCATCGGAATGGCTTTGCGGTTATCTTGAGAATAAAAATTTTAATACCCGTGTAAAAGTGGGAGCGACCTATTCAATTGACTGGCTGTTTCGCAACCATCCTGAGGTAGAGACATCGGTTTTCAGGAATGAGGAGAAGAGTCAGTACGATTGGGATTATGCTATAATCGTCAACAGGTACATTACTCCTTTTCAGCTGAAAACCGGGTTGTGGCCGCCCAAAAATTCAATCCATACTATCTTCGCAGATGGTGTCGCGATATGTGCTGTACTGGAGAGGAGAACAAAGGATGATTTTTATGGTTATGTTGCTTTGAGCGAGGGAAGAAATCAGGATGCTATAAATTATTATAAGAATGCATTGAAAACAGATAGCAGCGATGAAATGATTTTTTATAATTTTGGCGCAGCTTTATATAAGGATAAACAGTATCTGAAGGCTGATTCGGTTCTTAAAAAGGCACTCATTATTAATCCTGATTTTGAATCAGGGCTTATGTACCTTGGAAATATAGCACTGTCACACAACAGGACCGATGAAGCTGTAATGTACTATGAAAGAGTCATAAAAGCCAACAGAAAATATTATGAAGCCTATGTAGGATTGGCAGAAATATATGTTGGAAAAGAAGATGATAAGGCACGTTCCTTTTTAAGGACCTGTCTTAAGATGGATCCGCATTTCAAACCTGCACTATCAGTCATGGCAGAGACTTACAGGATTTCCGATCCGGAACTGGCACGAAAATATGATGTTCTTGTAAATTCAATTAAATAACTAAAATAATCAGTTTCAAAATGAAAAAATCAGTTTTAGTCTTTTCAATGATGTCGATGATGACAATCGGCGGCTTAAGTATGGCAACTGCTCAGGATCAGCCAAAACCTAAGAAGGATACTGTAAATATGGATACCTACTCAAAGCCCGAAGTTTACTATCCTGTCGAAGATGAAAAAGCAAACTCCGGGGGTACTGAAAAAGGCGGCCTTCCGATTTTAGCAATTATTGGAGGAGTAGTTGTTATTGGAGCTGCTGCTGCCTTCTTCGCTCTGAAGAAAAAGAAATAACAAAACCAATGATTTCCGCAAACGAAGAGGAAGTCCATTTTGAAGCTGTAAGACGCGAACAGAAGCTCAGGTTCGATATCCTTGATGCATTCAAAGAGGTAGCGGCGTTTTACAGCCCCGATCATCACATAATCTGGCTCAATAAAGCAGGAAAAGATCAGTTGGGAATCAGTGATGACTCCTATGTTGGGAAGCTATGTCATAAAGTTTGGTTCGACAACGAAGGTCCATGCCCGAGTTGTCCGGTGGTTAGCCGAAATTTAGTTTCAACTGAAAGACTTGTAAACCTTACCGGCGACAGGATCTGGATGGTTCGTCATACACCTTTGTTCAGCACTCAAGGTTTACTTGAAGGATTTATTGAATTCAGGGCCGACATAACCCAGATTTCGGAACTCGAGAAACAGGTCCTCGATGAGCGCGAGAAATACAGGATGCTTGCCGAGAATGCTCCCTTCGGTCTTCTTCTGACAAGAAATACTGAGCCCGTTTATATAAACAGGATCCTTAGATTCTGGCTTGGGATTAAAACTGTTGAGGAACTCGTTTGGAAGGACCTGGTCCCGATCTTTCATCCCGACGACAGAAAACAGGCTGAGATTCTTATCCTTATGCTCATGGGTAACAGGATCCCATCGCCGGTTACAGAAAGGCTAAGGATAATTACAAGGGATGGCAAACTTCACTTTTTCAGAATAGAACTGAGAAACAGCGAGATCAACGGACAGGAATATGTTCAGACAGTGATCATGGACATTACCTCCGATGTCATGAGGGAGAAGAAGAAGAAGCAGGTTGCAGCCGATGCACTCTATATTAGTCAGAAAAATACAATTCTTTCGGAGATCGAAAGCAATCTCTCAAAGACTCTCGCCGGTAACCGGCTGAAGCCTTTTTCCGGGGAGTTCGACAAGATCTTCGAGACCATTAACAGTTACAAACAGTTCGACAAGGACTGGAACATGTTCATAGCTACCTTCGAGGATGTACATCCCGGTTTTTTCAGGCGTCTGAAAAATGCCCATCCCTCACTTTCGCTCAACGATATCAGGCACTGCGCCTGCATTAAAATGAATCTTGGTACTAAGGAGATTGCCAGATTCTTCAATATCAAGGCCCCTTCAGTACAAATCAGCAGGGTCAGGCTTAAAAAGAAGATGGGACTTCCCGATAACTCCGACCTGAGAAGCTATATTCTGAAATTCTGAACGGTAATATTATCCCCAATTCATTTTATACTATTGCTATTATAAAAAAATGGATTTGCATAAAAGTTTTATGTAATAGGTTTGTAATATGTTTTTTTTAGCAGGATTCGTAACCGTTATATACTTTCGGTGCATATCCGGTTGACTGATCGTTACCGGATTCTGATGATACTTACTAACTACTATTTTAAAAACATGGTTAACCTATGACACATCTAATGGACGCTTCTCTTGTCGACTGGTCGAGGGCACAATTTGCCCTCACTGCGATTTATCATTGGTTTTTCGTACCCCTGACGCTCGGTTTGTCATTCATTGTGGCATTCATGGAGACTCTTTACGTCAAGACAGGTAACGAGGAATGGAAAAAAACAACCAAATTCTGGATGACCCTTTTCGGGATCAACTTTGCAATCGGTGTTGCTACCGGAATAATCCTCGAATTTGAATTTGGAACAAACTGGTCAAATTACTCCTGGTTTGTTGGGGATATTTTCGGCGCCCCCCTTGCCGTTGAAGGAATAATGGCCTTCTTTATTGAGAGTACCTTTATTGCCGTTATGTTCTTTGGATGGAACAAGGTAAGCAAGAGGTTTCATCTCGTTTCAACATGGCTGACTGCAATAGGAGCAAATCTTTCGGCATTATGGATCCTTGTAGCCAACTCATGGATGCAGCTTCCTCTGGGGATGCACTTCAATCCCGATACAGCCCGAAATGAAATGACCAATTTCTGGCAAGTGCTATTCTCTCCTGTTGCAATAAATAAATTCCTGCATACTGTGCTGTCAGGTTATGTTGTTGCTGCAGTATTCGTTCTCGGCATTAGTGCATGGTATATACTGAAAAACCGTGAAATACGGTTTGCCAAGCAGAGTATGATGGTTGCGGTTGTGTTCGGAATCGTAATGTCATTGTTCATAGTACTTTCAGGCGACGGATCGGCGAGGCTTCTTGCGCAGCATCAGCCCATGAAGTTCGCTGCCATGGAAAATATTCAGAACGGAACCAGAAAAGCCCCTCTTGTTGTTCTTGGAATTCTTAAGGATAAGCAAAACGCAGATTTGAAGGAAGAGGATTTCGCCGTAAGAATTGAGATCCCAAACATTCTTTCAACAATGGCTTTCCTTGATCCCAATGCCTTTGTGCCAGGAATCCACGATCTTACCCACGGTAATCCGGAACAGGGTATCATGTCAGTCTCTGAAAAAATAGATAAGGGCAAGGTGGCACAGAGTGCCCTGAGTGGTTACAGAACAGCCAAAAAAGCAGGCGATCAGGCTGCCATGACTCAAAACCTTCAGGTTCTGAATGAAAACTACAAGTATATCGGTTACGGATTCCTCACAGATGCATCACAGACCATACCAAATATTAAAATGACATTCTACTCATTCCGGATTATGATTATACTGGGTTTCTGGTTTGTCATTCTCTTCATTTTTGGTGTAGTGTTCCTCTGGAAAAACAAACTTACCGAAAAGAAATGGTTCCTCAAGGCTGCTTTGTGGAGTATCCCGCTTGCTTACCTGGCATCGCAGGCAGGCTGGATAGTGACAGAAGTTGGCCGTCAGCCCTGGATTATCCAGGACCTCATGCCTACAATGGCAGGAGTGTCGGACCTTAACACCGGGTCAGTACAGGTGACATTTGTACTTTTCGCTGTCACCTTTACCTTACTGCTGATTGCGGAAATCAAAATTCTTACAAAGCAAATTAAAATAGGACCAAAAGAGGGAGGAAACAATTAATGTTTGAAACGTTATCACACATCGCATTGCAGCAATACTGGTATTTTCTGGTTTCGCTGCTGGGTTCTATCCTTGTGTTCCTGCTATTCGTGCAGGGAGGACAGACACTTATTTTTCAGCTTGGCAAAACCGACGAGGACAGAACGCTGATAGTTAATACTATAGGCAGCAAATGGGAGCTTACTTTTACTACTCTTGTTACCTTCGGCGGAGCCTTCTTTGCCTCCTTCCCGCTTTTCTACAGCACAAGCTTCGGGGGAGCTTACTGGGTCTGGATTATCATTCTTTTCGCATTTATTGTTCAGGCAGTTTCTTATGAATATCGCTCCAAACCTGACAACTTTCTTGGCAAAACAACCTTCGATGTCTTTCTTTTCGCCAATGGTCTTCTTGGTACAGTCCTGCTTGGTGCCGCTGTAAGCACATTTTTCACAGGATCCTCATTCACTGTCGATGCAGATAAGCACTCGCACTGGACTGCAGCTACCAGAGGCCTTGAAGCAGCGTTTAATATCCAGAACCTTTCGCTGGGACTGGCTGTCTTTTTTCTTTCGAGAGTACTTGCCTGTCTTTATTTCTTTAAGACAATCTCTAATGATGTGATAATTGCAAGAGCAAAGAAACAGCTTCTGTACAACGCAGTTCCATTTCTCGTTTTCTTCCTGCTCTTTACCGGATTGCTTATAACTAAGCAGGGTTTTGCGGTAAATCCCGCCACAGGAGAGGTATTTATGGAGAAGTTCAAGTACCTTCATAATCTCCTCCAGATGCCCGTTGTAGCTCTTATGTTCCTTGCCGGAGTAGTATTAGTTCTTGCTGGAATAATCCTTCCTGTAATATCGCATGAAAAACATAGCGAAAAAGCTATCTGGCTTGCAGGCCCGGGGACAATTGTTACTGTTCTCGCCGTTTTTCTTCTGGCAGGCTACAATAACACTGCTTTCTATCCGTCTACTGCTGATCTTCAGAGTTCGCTGACAATTTCCAACGCATCGTCGAGTCATTATACTCTCACGGCAATGAGTTATGTATCGCTGTTTATACCTGTAGTTCTTGTCTACATTACATGGGTTTGGCGTTCACTGACTAACAAGAAGAACGACATCAGCGATATGAAGGGTGAACATGTATACTAACCTTAAAAAAAGAAATTATGATAACTCAGATACTTTGGCTTTTTAGCCTGCCAGTTGTAATATTCCTGACCTACAGACTGGTGTCATGCATCCATAGTAAACTGGAAAAAAAACAGTTGCTCTAGATAGAATTTGCTAATTCTGTCTAAAACCTGATTTTGATTTCCTCTGTGAACCTCTGTGTAAACTCTGTGATCTCTGTGTAAGTTCTTAATTATTAGTTACACAGAGAGACACAGAGAAGCACAGAGGGACACAGAGGCCTTTTTATCATGCTCCTTTTTGTAAAAGTGGCAGTTGACTAGATTTTAACCCAGGTATTGTCTTTCCTGTTCGATTCAACAACTGCATGAATGAATTTCATTCCCCTCACTCCGTCATGAACGGTTGGGAATTCTCCCGGGGTAAACTCTTCCCCTCTTATCGATTTTGCAGTACCCTTATAAATATTGGCAAGGGCTTCATAAATGCCTTCGGGGTGACCTGAAGGCATTGTATGGCTCATCTCCGCAAATTTGTCGTTATATCCATGGGCTGGTTTGAAAATCTTTGTAGGTTCCGAATCGCTAAGCAGAGTAAGATAGTTGGGATTTTCCTGTGACCATTTCAGGCTGGCTTTCGATCCGTAAACAGCAATTGTAAGGTTGTTTTCTTCTCCGCCGCATACCTGGCTGGCCCTTATAACTCCCTTCAGGTTTTTTCCGAAACGAATAAGAACGGTACCATCGAGGTCAAGCGCAACTCCTTCCTTAACAGGATTCAGGTCCGACAGGACCTCTTCTATCTCCAGTCCAGTTGTATATTCTATAAGGTTGAAGGCATGAACTCCAATGTCGCCCATGCAGCTGCTGGCACCGGCATGCTTCGGGTCGAGCCTCCAAACGCCGGTGATCCTGCTTTCGGTACCATGAATAATTGAGTTAATCCAGCCCTGGTAATACTGAGCATCAATGCGTTGTAATGTACCAAGCGTTCCGCTGGCGATCATATCCTTCATCTGCCTTACCATCGGATAGCCGGTATAAGTATGGGTGAGGGAGAATGTGAGCTTTTGGTCGTGTACGATATTCTCAAGTTCTTCTGCTTCTTCTACGGTCATAGTCATAGGCTTTTCACAGACGACATGGAACCCTGAATTCAGGAGATTTTTTGCAAATCCGAAATGAAGTGCGTTGGGTGTAACTATTGATACTGATTCCATCCTTTCGACAGCAGGCAAAGCCAGTTCCCCTTTTATAAGGGAGTCAACGGTTTCATAACAGCGTGAAGGATCAATTCCTTCATTACCGGCAAATTGTTTGCTCCGTTCGTAGTCGACATCGAAAACTCCGCCAACAAGCTCAAAGTCGTTGCATATTCTTGAGGCACGGCGGTGGGCATCACCTATGAATGCACCAATTCCGCCGCCAATCATTCCCATTTTTATTTTTTTCATGTTTAATTTGATTTTAAGAAATCAGGGGCTGCCTAAAAAGTCAGTTTTTAAACGCAAAAGACGCAGAGCTAAGCAAAGGATGCATAGTTAAAACAATGACATATATCACTTTGCGACCTCTGTGTTAAATCTCCGCGATCTCTGCGGTTAATGGATTTCAACTTTTTAGACAGCCCCATATTGGGTTTTAATAGCTTATAATTATTCTTTTTTCTTTAGCCGGACACCTGACACCAGACACCTGACACCTGACACCTGTGTTATACCTGCTTCCTCTTC
>CAIMVD010000034.1 GCA_903844815.1 uncultured Bacteroidota bacterium
GCCGTTTAAATTTTATCTGGAACCACTGATGGACCAGCAAAATATAGCCAGTCTCTTTTACGGACCGGTTCTTCTGGCAGCTCAGGAATCAGTTCCGGGAACAGAATGGCGTAAGGTGACATTAAATGCAAAGGATATAAGTAAATCGATATCGGGCGATGCCGGGCAGTTGTTGTTTAATATTGATGGAGTTGTGTTTAAGCCCTTTTATGAAACTTACAGACGTCACTCGGTTTACCTGGATGTGACCTTAAAAAAAGACTGAAGGCAATAAATATAAAAGCCAGTGAAAGAGATATTTACGCAGTGGATGCCTGTGGAAATACCCGTGAATAAATTATATTTTGAATAAAATGAGAAGACGTCTATTTCTTGAATATAACAATCCCATTAAAATGTATTATAAACACTGGTAGATTGTCTTAAACAAAATTCCCGTCAATATAATTCTGAAATATTTCTTTGTATTGTTCACTGACAGCTATATATACTTTCCCGTCAAATACGATCCTGTTTCGCTCTACCACCTGGATCTTCGAAAGATTGACAATAAATGATCTATGAACTCTCATAAACCGGCCGGATGGCAGTTGTTCTTCAATAGATTTCAAACTTAGCTTAGTCAACACAGGCTTGCTGCTAATCAAGTGTATTTTAATATACTCATGCTGGCTCTCAATATATTTTATGTCAGCCAGTTCGATGCGGACAAGTTTATATTCTGATTTAACAAACAGATGATCAGCTGTTGCTGTGACAACTTCCTTTTTGTTAGTTTCGGTTAATTCAATAAGATATTTAACCCTGTTTGCTGCCTTCAGAAAATTTGTAAAGGTTACTGGTTTTAACAGGTAATCAGCTGCATTTACCTTAAATCCTTCCACTGCATATTCGCTGTAGGCTGTTGTGAATACAACATAAGGTTTGTCTGCAAGCGATTTTACAAAATCCATCCCGTTCAGTTCCGGCATATTTATGTCGATAAAAATGAGCTGAATATCATTAGCGCTGACAACTTCCATTGCTTCGAACGCACTTCGGCATTCTGCAACAAGTTCCAGGAAAGGTGTTTGCCTTATATACCCTCCTATTTTTCTTACAGCTAAAGGCTCATCATCAACGGCTATGCAGCGTATTTTCATACCGGAATTGTAAGTGAAACTTCAAATTCATTTTCCTTATCGGAGATATCGAGCTTGTAATCCTGATCGTATAATAAATTCAGGCTTTTTTTAATGTTCATTAATCCAATACCTGAGAATTCCTCAAGCTGATTTGAAATTGATTTATGCTTGCTGTTTTTAATAACACAACTTAATGAAGTATTATCAAACCGGAGCTCAAAATGAATATACGACTTCAGCGGATAACATACCCCATGTTTAAATGCATTCTCAAGAAGTGAAATAAACAGCATGGGAGGTATTTTAATTTCAGGTATTTTGTCAGGAATGTCCGTTTTAACTTCTACTTCATCTGAATGGCGTATTTGCATCAGGGAAATAAAACTGTATATGAATTCAATTTCTTTTTTCAGTTCGATTGTATTTTGGGCTGAATCGTAAAGTAAGTAACGCATTAGCGTAGAAAGCCGTTCAACAGCATCCTGTGCTTTTGCCGTATCCATTTCAATAAGTGAATGTATATTATTAAGCGTATTCATGAAAAAATGAGGGCTCACCTGGTGTTTTAGCAGGGCCAGGCTGGTTTTAAGCTGTTCCTTTTCGATATCTTTCCTCAGCTTCTCCTCACTCATCCATCTGGAAAAAAGTTTTGTTGTTGTGCCGGATCCCAGAATAAGGATACTGATAATGAGATTGTCCACAAATGCCATGAAGGGCGCTTTTTGTTCAGGCAAGGGCTGATCCGGTCTGAAATCAGGTCTGAAACCCTCAGCAACACCCTGAGGCGGAGCACCCGGTTGAAAAATAATACTAAAAGTTACCACCATTAAAATAAGTATCGCTACTCCTGCAACGTAGTACAGGTATCTCTTTTTTAACAACAGATTAGGCACCAGGACATAAACATTGATCAGGAAAATCAGGAGGTAGCCAAACAGGTGATTCCAATTGTTTTTTACCATTTCCCAGTTTATATGCTTTGAATCGCGTTCGATAAAATAGGGCACTGAAAATACCAAGGCCCAGATTAAAACATAAAATATAGTTTCTATTTTCCTGCTGTTTAACTGTAGCGATCTCATATCACAAAAGTATATAACTTATTTAAAACTGTATTTTATAAATGAAATTCGGAAAAAACCCGAGCTGGTAGGTTGTGCTTATTGACTGGCTTCTGTCATCATAGCTTTGTGAAAAAACGTTTTTATTGTTTGTAATGTTTTGCAGGTCCAGAGAAATAGATTGAGACAATTTCTTCGTGCGGCTATTAAGAGTATATCCCAGCTTGAAATCTAAGCGTAAGTAATTTGGATAGAAAGCCGAATATGCTTCCGTTGATAATTGTTCATGACCAATGACACCTGACGCTTCCAGATCAATAGGAGTATAGGCCCTGCCTCCGGCATAAGTGCATTTTATGTCTGTCGAAATTTTGTTTCGGTTCCCACCTCCAACTTTCCATTCTTTTCCGCCCAGGATATTGAAAATGTATTTTCCGTTGAAAGCGGTGTTTCGTTCTATGCCATCGCTTCCCTTGTATTTGGAACTGTACAGTGATGAAGTAAACAATCCATAATACCCTTTGCTGAAAAATTTCTCAACGGTTAATTCGATTCCGTAATTTTTTCCGGTACCCTCATTCGTCAGGCTGTCTTCCAGATCAGTTTTAAAACTTGCTCCCGTATTAAGCATCGAATAGCTGCCCGAAAACGTGTTAACAGGAACATTGTAAAGCGATTGATAATAAACTTCAGTTTTCAATCGCCAGTCTTTGAAAGGTTGCAGGTCGTAGCCCAATACAAAATGATGACTTTTTGTAAAATCCAAATCCTTGTTATTATAGCTGTACGAGCCATCGGCGTTTTGCGTTTGCAGGAAATAAACGTTTATAGGCTGGATTTGAGAATGAAGCCCGTAGCCAAAACTCAGTGAACTTTTGCTGTTGATCTCGTATTTCAGGCCTAAACGCGGTTCAACAGAAACAGAATTGTTCAGGAAGAACAGCTGGGAATGTACACCTGCATTTAAAGTCAGCTTATCGTTAAAACTATATTTGGCATGAGCGTATGCCTGTGCCAGGCTGGTGTAACTGTTATAATCCCAAATCTGCTTCCAATCCGAATTAACATCCCTTTTTTCCCTGTAATAAAGATTCAACCCGATCAACTCATCCTGAATGCCTATTTTTACAAATAATTTTGAGTTTATTTTGGAATTGTAACTTGTCGAAAAATTATATCCTGTTTTAGCCACGTTATTTTCCTGCGTGATAAAGGATTCGCTTGTCATTCGGTCGAAGCCATAATCGCTCTGTTCGGAATAAGAATAGTTTAATCCGACGGTGGAACTCAAATAGGATTTTTTATTGAGTTGTTTGAAATGGTTCAGTCCGACAATACCGATTTTGCTGCTTAAATCATGTCCGCCACCTTCGCCTCCGTACAATGATCCTTTAGTTCCTCCCGAAATATTAATACTGCTTGTTGCCAGTATGCCAAACAAAGTAAACCTTCCATATTTTGTATTACCGCTGTTATGTTAAATGACAGATCCTGGTATGAAGGCATAGCTGTGGTTCCTATGTTTATTCCCATAGTCTGGGCAATACCGGCAAGGGCATACCTGTATCCTATAATATATGAAGCGCCGGTTGATTTATTCATTGGCCCTTCAGTAGTGGCTTCAAGACCTGTAATTAAACCTGCCTGAACTGTAGTTTCCCTTTTTTGTGTATTGCCGTTTCTGAAACCCAGATCGAAGACACCGGCAGTCGCATTTCCATATTCTGCAGGGAAGGCTGAGGTTAAAAAATCGGAGCTTTTAAGAAGATTCGTGTTTAAGGCACTGACTGCGCCTCCTGTTGTACCCACCGAAGCAAAATGATTAGGGTTTGTAACGTTCATTCCGTTTATACGCCACAGGACCCCTACCGGTGAATTGCCTCTAATAACAATATCATTCCGGGAATCATCGGGAACACTGACACCTGCAAAATTGGCTGCCAGGCGTGCCACATCGCTTCTTCCGCCCGAATAGCGGTTTACTTCTTCTGTTGAAAAGGTACGCGCGCTGATATAGGTTAAATTGTTGATTGTTTTTTCTTTACGATTGCCATTAATGACTATCTCATTAAGGTTTGTAACATTCTCTTCCAGTGTAATATCAAGAATTGTTTCTTTGCCCGATGTTACAATAACATTTGGAATTATTACTTCTTTGTAACCAATGAATGAAGCTTTTATTTCATATCTGTCTGGTAACAAATCAGGAAGGATATAAGTACCATTTGCATCTGATACTGTTCCTTTGTTATAGGTACCACTCACTATTTGAATTGTAGCACCGGGGAGGTTCGTTTGAGAAAGTTTATCTGTTACAACGCCACGAATATTTTGCCTGTTGTTTTGGGCAAAAGATACTTGGGTGATGAAAAGCGAAATTATGATAATGTATTTTTTCATTTTTAATTCTTTATTGAATAATTCTTACAAGCCGCACATAATTCAGCACCCTTTCTTCTCCTTCACCAGTTCCAACTATCTTCTTGTCGAAACGTACAGCACCGGCACCGTGAAGGTTTTCTCCGTTTCCATCTTCTGCCTGTCCAACAGCCACATACCATGCAGAAGGATAAGAACCATTTGCTAATGACATAGCTGAAGTACTTGTCCAGTAATAGGGATAGTCAGCCTTTCCTCCATCGTTTAGAATACCGGTACAACTGAACAGTTCATTTATTGCCGGGCCGACATTGGCAGCGTTTGTTGCATAAGGCGAACGTGTGTAATCCACAAGACTTTGAAGTTCCTTTGTATTGGGTAGACGCCAATCGTTGTGCCCCAGATAATTTGCGTTATTCTGCGTTTGTGCGTATGCCAAAGCATGTTCCCAATCCATACCAGAACCATTATCGGTTTGTTGCCACATCAGGCCGGTAGCTAAATCGGAAATAGTGCCATCATAGTTGTTTTGGAATAAATTGACGCCATACGAAAGATTGCCACGTACACAACGAACAAAGTGTTTCGGACCTACGCTGATACTATACGATTTAATATGTCCGGTGCCAAAATTCACTCCAAAGGCA
>CAIMVD010000035.1 GCA_903844815.1 uncultured Bacteroidota bacterium
CCCCTTGTCCTCCCAAAAACCCATGTCATCCCGAATTCTTTCGCTTAAAAAAATTAATTATTTAACCGAAATCCGTCAAGCGGAAGAATGAGGGATCTCTCAATTCTAAACAGATTATAGAAGTAATATACTAAATAAAATGTGAATAAAGAGTAGCTTTTAAAGGAGGGGAGAGTTATATTCTGAAATTCCAATTGCTATCATAGCTTCACGGCAATACCTTTGCGTGGGGGTGGGGAGTAAATAGGGTAGTTAAAAATAAAGGGAACAACGGGGAAGAATAAGCGATTATTTATTATTTTTGTGATCCTTAAACCAAAGGAGAGGTGGCAGAGTGGTCGATCGCGGCGGTCTCGAAAACCGTTGTCCGCGCAAGCGGACCGGGGGTTCGAATCCCCCCCTCTCCGCAATGACAAATTGCTCCCCGGCATCGCCGGGGATTTTTTTTTGCAGAATGCCGAATCAGGCTTGCCTGAATGAGGCAAGAGGAAAAACAAAAAGGCCTTACCACTAAAGCGAGTAAGGAAAGACAACACTGTGGAAATTATTTGCCGCATAAATAACTAATGATGGAAATTAATTTCCATATTCTATGTCTTGCTGGAAATTATTATCTATTTTTATAACAAAATGATCATATAATGGAAAATATTTTACCAATCCATCTGCAGGAAATACCTCATTTATAGATTTCAATCTGGTAAAAGGGACATTAATCCAATGTTATGATTTTTACAAAGCCTTGGAACAACCGTTCTCAAAAGCCACTTTCATGATGTTTATTTTAAGTGAAGTACACCCATTTATTGATGGGAATGGGAGAATTGCCAGAATTATGATGAATGCAGAGTTGACTTCTGCGAGTCAGTCAAAGATTATAATACCAACCGTTTTCAGGGATGATTACCTTGGCACATTAAGAAAGTTAACAAGACAAGGAGATTGTGACTCATACATCAAAATGTTGCAGCGGGCACATGAATTTAGTGAAAATATTTTCGGAGATAACCTGAATGAAATGCAGGAGTATCTTAACCAATGTAATGCATTCTCAGAACATACTGAAGCCAGTTTGAAGATTATACCAAGGTAGTTCTGCTATTGTCAGTGGGCAAATTTAAGAATTAGAATTCTGCGTCATAGGATAAATAGATATTCCGTGATATTGTCCCCCCTTTCCGGTCATACACGATCAAACTTTAAGGGCACAATGAACGCTTAAAAAAATAACGAACCAATATCTTTACAATATTCAAAAAAACTGAACTTCATACTCATTATTTTAAAATAAGGTTTTAAATTAGCTGTAAGAATGCGTCGCTGCATTATTTGATTATACCCGATCTCGCTTAATTACTTTATAATGTACGTTTTTTACAACTGCTGAAGAGAAGATTGCTGTTCACCTGCTTTTCAAGGTTTTAGTTAAAAAGTAGATGTTATGAAGTCCTTGCTGGTTACCTGTTCCTGGTTCCTGGCCGTCGTTTCATCTTATGGCCAGTGCAATATTGCTGTAAGTTCTGTTCAGGTTAATGCCGGCTGTATTGGGTCATCTACAGGATCAATCGATCTTACAATTACAGGAGGAACAGCCCCACTTACATTTCTGTGGAACAACGGAGCGATAACTGAAGACCTTAATAATCTATCCGCAGGATCCTACTCTGTGGTTATTTTCGACGCCGCGGCATGTACTGCCAATGCAGAATACATAGTTACCCAGCCCCTTCAGCCGCTTACAATCACAAATCAGCCCCTTCCCCAGACCGACTGTTACGGAAATCACGTCGAATTTTCGACTTCTGTCATCGGAGCAGTGGGCACCGTTACTTACCAGTGGCAGCAAAAACCCCCTTCAGGAGTATTTTCAGATATAACCGGGGCAACTGCCTCTTTGCTTCCTGTAGATAATATAGGAATGAACAGCCAAAATGTCGACGGAACCGAATACAGGGTATTGATCACCGATGCTTGCGGCACATTATTATCAGCCTCTGCCTTATTACGCGTAAATTCAATTACGAGCATTACACCTGCGTCAGTAAATTCTACGATCTGCAGCGGAGGCAGCAAATGGTATGAGGTATCCGCATCGGGAAACATTGTAATTAACGGATACAAGTGGTCGTTCAATAACGGATCGGGCTGGACAGAGCTGACGGATGGGGGAAGTTACTCCGGGACTAATACCGCGAAACTCACAATCTCAAATGCTACACCGTCGCAGAGTGGCTCGTATCATGTAACAGTCACTTTTACTACACTTAATCAGCCTTCAGGTGTTACAACCTGCGTTGAAACAAGCTGGTCCAGGGAAAGAAATCTTATTGTAAGGGCTCCTGTCCAGCCACCTGTCATTACCGGAAATCAACAGATCTGCTACGGGAATCTTCCTTTGACACTAAATGCATCAGCTGCCACAGGAGGTTCAGGGCCTCCCTGGACCTATCAGTGGCAGACAAGCACCGACGGGGTTACCTGGAGTGACCTTTCCGGAGAGACAACACTCTCCTATTCACCTCCTGCCTTGACCCTGACAAGAAATTACAGGATTAAAGCCGTGGATGTAGGTACTCCTGCCTGTGGCACTGTATACAGTCTGCCAGTTGTAATAATTGTAAATCCAAAGCCTTCAACATCTGTTATTTATCACCTATAAACCGAAACGATTAACTCAAACTAAAACGTTAATATTTCAACATTAAACACAACCAATTATGAAAACAAATGTTAAAATGATCAGACTGATTGCTTTAATGCTGTTCTCTGCTTTTTCATGGGCAGCATTGGCTCAAGGGCCCTACCCGAACCAGGGTGCACATACAGTTTGCCTTGGTGATGTTGCTCCCTATGGGGTAATCAAAACTACCGGTTCAACTTATGTCTGGAGCATAATCCCTTTAACCGGAGGCAACGGAACTATTGCACCGGGAAATTCAAATCTTACGTCTGTAACATGGGAAAACGCGGGTACCTGTACCCTCCAGGTTATCGAGACCAGTTCGGCGGGATGCGCAGGCACTCCTGTACAGATCACTGTAACAGTAACCTCTGCAAATACAATTTCATTAACCTCAGCTCCGGCGACTGAAAACCAGACCGTATGTATAAATACGGCAATAACCAACATTACCTATGCTTCCACAGGAGCCACGGGTGCATCTGTAACAGGTCTGCCGGCAGGCGTCTCAGGCAGCTTTGCAGGAAATGTGGTAAGGATAACCGGAACACCAACCGCCCTGGGTACATTCAATTATACGGTAACACTGACAGGAGGTTGTCAGACCGTTACTTCAACAGGAAAGATCGTAGTAATCGCTTCCGGTACCATAAACCTGACTTCTGCCATAGGGACAGACAATCAGAGTGTCTGCGAAAATACTGCAATAACAAATATTACCTATGCCACTACCGGTGCTACCGGCGCAACAGTAACCGGGTTGCCCGCAGGTGTAACTTCCAGCTTCTCTGACAACACTGTAACAATCAGCGGAACGCCAACTGCAACAGGAACATTTAATTATACCATCACCCTCACCGGAGGTTGCGGAACCGTTACTGCAAACGGGACAATAACCGTAAATGTTTCGCCGGATACTTCACCTATCTATCATAACTAATTAAGACCGTAAAAATGAATGATATAATCAGGAAACCTTCTTAAATAGACAACTGAATCCTCTGTGTGACTCTGTGTGACTCTGTGTAACTCTGTGTAACTAAATTAAGAACTTACACAGAGGGCACAGTCCCGAGTACTCGGGATCACTGAGCTGCACAGAGGAATTCAAAAAAATAAATTGATAAGAATGCTTAAAATATCGCCATTAGTATTTTCATTATTCTTCACTTATTGCCTGTCAGTATGTGGTCAGACAACCATGCCTGACATAGTATGTCCCGGACAAACAAAAGTTTACTATGTAAATTACAATCCGGGCTCCACATATATCTGGCGTATCAATGGAATGGTCCAGTCCGGGCAGTATGCAAATGAGTTTATTCATACCTGGGTAGCAGCTGACACCTTTTTGCTTGAAGTACAGGAAATCTCATGGACCGGTTGTACAGGTCCGGTCAGGTCGGGACAGGTAATTGTAAGCGCAGAAACGGAACCCGGAATCAGGCTTATGATTCCTGAGGCCTTTTCACCAAATGGCGATATGATAAACGATTCATGGGAAATAGGGAATATTGAAACATTCCCCAAAGCAGAAATCACGATTTATAATCGCTGGGGGCAGGTTGTCTGGCGCTCCGCCCGGGGCTATCCCGGTCCATGGGATGGAAACACAAGTCGTGGTGCTGAATTACCGACAGAATCGTATCATTATGTAATCGACCTTCATAACGGGTCGAAATTAATAATCGGGACGGTGACGATATTGCGGTAGGAAGGTTTATTGTTTATTGTTTATGGTTTATCGTTTATCGTTTATCGTTTATCGTTATCGTTATCGTTATCGTTATCGTTATCGTTTATCGTTTATCGTTTAAGCCGCTGGCGCGGATTTGCAACCTCCGCTGGCGCGGATTTGCAATCCGTGACACTACTTCTTCTCCGCTGGCGCGGATTTGCAATCCGTGACACTATTTCTTCTCCGCTGGCGCGGATTTGCAATCCGTGACACTATTTCTTCTCCGCTGGCGCGGATTTGCAATCCGTGACAACACTTTTTTTGTGCTGGTGCGGATTTGCAATCCGTGACTTTACCTTCTTCTCCAATCAGAATATTGAAGTTAGCCCCGATTGCAAATCGGCGCTAGCTTTTATTTTGATGATGGCGCGGATTTGCAATCCGTGACACTATTTAGCTAACTATTTCAATAAACGCAAGGAAAATTATTTTCGCATAGGATCATAAACAACCCCCGCCCACTTCGAAGGCATAGCCTTCAAGCTAAGATTTGAATGGGAGAAACGAGGATTGAAAACTCACCCCTCCTTTTGAAGCTAATCTTTCATCACATCTTTTTCTCTCTATCAATATAGTAGAGGTTTCTTCTCTTTGATTAGAATGAGTTAACAAAATATTTGTTTCTGCGAGAGTAAGATCCCTCAACTCATCCACTTCATAGTCTTTTAGTTAGAGATGTA
>CAIMVD010000036.1 GCA_903844815.1 uncultured Bacteroidota bacterium
AACTCAAAAAATAGGTTGGTGCTTATAGATACCTTAATTCCAATATTATATTAAATTTGCATTATGATTCGAAGAAAGCAACATATTATCCAGTTGATTCGTCAGAAGGTAAATGAAATCGACAATAGCGCTGAGGTTATACTTTATGGTTCCAGAGCCAGAGGAGATAATAGGCGCGATTCGGATTGGGACGTAATGATCCTTCTAAATCGAAGTAATGTTGATAAAAAAGTTGAACAAACATTTAGACATCATCTCCTTGACTTAGAACTTGAAATAGGAGTCCCTATTTCAGTTTTTGCTTATTCAAAAAGTGATTGGGAAGGGAAATATTCAATAACACCACTTTTTAAAAGCATAAAAAAGGAAGGAATTCTAATTCCATGACAACGGAACAGAACGTTTATATTAAGTATCGTCTTCAAAGAGCTACTGAAACTTTAAATGACGCCAGACTTCTTGCTGATAACGAAAGGTGGAATTCCTCAATTAATCGATTATATTATGCATGCTTTTATGCCGTTTCAGCTTTACTGTATTCTCAGTCAATAGAAGCCAAGACTCATAAAGGCGTCAGAATTAAATTCATGGGCGAGTTTATAAAAACTGGTACATTCGATAAAGATTTTGGCAAGCTCTTTTCAGATCTCTTTGATTGGAGACAAGAGGGAGACTATTCCGATTTCGTTTCGTTTGACAAGGACTTAACAATTCCGCTAATAATCAAAAGTGAAGAATTTATTACCCTGATTGAAGAATTCCTGAACTCCAACGAAATGCTAACACGGATGGTATAGGCAATTGCCTTCAGCAGCCCGGACAGCTTAATAATCAGCACTATAAGTCTATGCGATCAAAATCATTTCCACTTATCAAACTTTTTCTACCCTGACTAATCCTGCTGCCGAGACAAAGTCAATAGGGCTGCTGGCCAACGCGCAGTTGTCATGGTTTTTGCATCGCCACTTAGACAGTTTTATCATGACAGGACAACTCCTGCTCGTCTACCGGGACTTTGCAAAAACACATGCCAACCCTGACGCAGACGGCAACTCCCCATACCACCGGGCCGTTAGCACATATATTTGTGGCTGTGAGACTTAGTCCCTCGCGCCGTCTTAATAAAGTTTTATCTTGACAATTTAATACAGCACTTTTACCCGGACCTGCCATCGCGCGATAAACAGATGGCCCACCCGCCGTCACTGGAAACTTCTGTTATTTAATTAACAATACTACATTCTACCGGGACTTTGCCATCGCGCGACGAAAAATACATGTGCTAACGGCAAAGAGGGAAAACCAGATATGTCCAAATTAAAAATATCGTATCTTTGTACAAACTTTATGCATCATGACAACTATTGAATTAAAAGATATCTTGGTTCATAAGATTGCAGCAATCAATGACAAATCATTTTTAGCTGCTATGAATACTATTATTGATTCTAAGTCAGAAAAACTCATCTATAAAACCACCCCTGAGCAAAGACAAGTAATTAAAGTGGGTCAGGATCAAATAGCAAGAGGAGAGTCCTTCACAAATGATCAAGTTGAAGCAGAGATAGATAAATGGCTAAGAGAAAAATAGTTTGGTCTGCTAAATCTAGAATTGACCTTTTTCAGATTCTCGAATATTTCTATATCCGCAATGGATCAAAGACTTATAGTATAAAACTTAACTCAAAGATTCGTCGAGCAATAAGACTTTTAAGTAATCATCCATCTTTAGGACTCCAATCTGACAACGATAACGTCAGGACTCTGGTTGAAGGTGATTATGCGATCTTTTATCAAATCGATAAAGAGTCAATATTGATTACAACAATCTGGGATTGTACACAAAATCCAAATAAGCTGATCATTCCGAAATAACATCATGACTAATCTAAAAATATCCTGACAGTTTTATTCTCCAGACAATTTTTAATGTAAAACATGTGCCAACAAGCGGGTCATAAGGAATAAGCTCGTTTACTACCGCAACCTCCGGGCCGTTAGCGGTCAGCTCAAAACCTAAATCAATAAAAAAAGCAAAATGAAAATAACTATCATAGGAGCCTCGGCTGGAATAGGACTAGAAACAGTAAAAAGAGGATTAAATAGAAATCATTCGATAACGACCCTTTCTCGATCTGTAATTGAAATAGAAGAGAAAAAAACGTTAAAAGTGATACTTGGTGATGCAACCAATAAAGCTGACCTATTAAATTCAATCCAAAACGCAGATGCTCTAATTATAACATTGGGGACTCGTAAGAATATGAAAGCTACTACCCTTTTTTCAGATTTTGCAAAATTAATTGTGGAAATAAATAGGGAGAACAAAATAGATATTCCATTTATTTTTGTTACAGGATTTGGAGCTGGAGAAAGTAAAAATTATGTTTCTTGGATTGTAAAGATGTTTTTAAAATACTTTTTAAAAGACGTTTATGCTGACAAAACTAAAATGGAAGAAATTGTCACTAATTCAGATCTGAATTGGACAGTTGTGAGGCCAGGAAGGCTATTAGACAAGGAATTGACAGAGAAATACCGTATTGAAAACAAATTAT
>CAIMVD010000037.1 GCA_903844815.1 uncultured Bacteroidota bacterium
AGACGCTAAGTCTTACAAATAGCTTATTATTAATCAATTACCGTGGATCAACTTCGTGCCTTTGCGCCTTCGTGGCAAAAAAAAGACTTTTCGGAGTAGGTTCAGTAATAAAAGTCAAAACTTACATTTTAAATTTCTCTGTGCTTCTCTGTGTCTCTCTGTGTCTCTCTGTGTAACTAATAATTAAGAACTTACACAGAGATCACTAAGTTTACACAGAGTTCCACAGAGGCTTTTTAAGACAGCCTTTTTATTTCAAAATACTCTGAGCATTATTTATAATTCAACAAAAAATTTCTTCTTTAGCTTAAGCGCTACATTAACAAGCATTATCATTACCGGCACTTCAACAAGCGGACCGATTACAGCAGTAAAGGCTTCGCCGGAGTTTATGCCGAAAACCGCAATCGCAACAGCAATTGCCAGTTCAAAATTATTGCTGGCTGCCGTAAACGAAAGTGTTGCCGTTTGTCCGTAGGTTGCGCCAGCTTTCCTGCTCATAAAAAAAGAGAACAGGAACATTGTCACAAAATAAATTATAAGGGGAATAGCTATCGCCACCACATCCAAAGGCAGTCTGACAATATATTCTCCCTTTAATGAAAACATTACTATAATTGTAAACAACAGGGCAATCAATGTTACCGGACTTATACGCGGGATAAACTTTGTATTGTACCAATCCTTGCTTTTTACTCTTATAAGGATAAACCTTGTAAGAAAGCCTGCAATAAATGGAATTCCAAGATAAATGAACACACTCCTGGCAATCTGGCTAATAGTAATATTCTCAACAACTGTGCTGGTCGGCACACCAAACCATCCCGGCAAGACTGCGATAAAAACCCAGGCATAAACCGGGAAAAGCAAAACCTGAAAGATAGAATTAAAAGCAACCAGCCCTGCACAGTATTCTGAATCCCCTTTTGCAAGGTCGTTCCATACAATTACCATTGCAATGCAACGGGCAAGGCCAATCATTATGATCCCATACATGTACGGTAGGTTTGAATTGTCTTTTCCGGGAAAGATCTTAAAGAAAAGTATTGCCAGACCAAACATCAAAACAGGACCTATTATCCAGTTTTGCACCAGGGAAAGCCCCAGAATTTTAAAATTTCGAAAAACTCCTCCCAGTTCATCATATTTTACTTTTGCGAGAGGAGGGTACATCATCAAAATCAGACCAATGGCAATAGGGATATTAGTTGTACTCCCGGGAGATGATTTAAGTGAGTCCCAGAATTCGGCAATTGACGGGAAGAAATACCCGGAGAATACTCCTGTAAACATTGCCAGAAAAATCCAGAGAGTAAGATACCTGTCGAGAAATTTGAGCCTTGGCTTCATGTGGTTTCTTTATTATTGTGATTAATGAGGTGGTAAGATCAACCCAGTCTTTCTGCTGATACCGTTATGCTGAAAATTCCTGTTTCACCTGCTTTGTACGAGTTTAATTCAGCAGGATGATTGTACTCCGCCAGTAATGATTCGGGGAGCTTAATTTCCTTCTGTTTATGTACTTTCGCATTAATGAATCCCGCGTCTGCTATAATTTTCAGGTATTCGTTCATTTCGCTGGCCCCTGAAACGCATCCTGCATACAACTCTGCATCTTTCTGCATTTTTTCTGAGAGTGAGCCTTTAATGACCACATCGGACACGCAAAAGTGTGCCCCGGGCTTAAGAACTCTGAAGATCTCACGGAATGCCAAAGATTTATCAGGAACCAGATTCAGCACGCAATTTGAGATAACCACATCAAACAATTTTTCATCAAATGGCATTTCTTCAATATCACCAAGTACAAATCCGACATTTTTAAAGCCAAGTTTCAGGCAGTTTTGCCTGGCTTTCATTATCATTGGTTCAGTCATGTCAAGTCCGGTTACCATACCGGTTTCGCCAACTATGGCCCTTGCAACGAAACAATCATTACCTGCGCCGCTGCCTAGGTCAAGTACCTGATCTCCCTCCCTTATTCCGGCAAAATCAGTTGGTATGCCGCAGCCAAGGTTCATGTCGGCATCGGGATTGTATCCTTCTTTTTTTTCATAGCTTTCGCTGAAGACAGTATAATCCACCTCAGGTCCGCAGCATGATGAACTACAGCATGATGGTTTTTCATCACCAGTCTGCATAGCAATCCTGCCGTACTTTTCTTTTACAATGATTTTAAGTTCACCCGGGTTCATAGTTTTTTTCTTAATTCGGTTTCATACAGCCTGTAAAATTCATCCCTGATATCATTCCTGATCCTGTAAAACTCATTAATGACTTCGGTGTAGTTTCCTTTGGTTTCGGAAGGATCTTCAAATCCGATATGCAACCTGTGCCTGACTTTGCCGGGGAAAACCGGGCATGTTTCATTGGCATGGTCACATACTGTTATTACATAATCCCATTCATCGTTCAGATATTGATCGACATTGACGGGCTTGTGATGACTGATGTCGATCCCGTCTTTTTTCATGACATCTACTGCCATTGGATTTACGCGTAATGCAGGTTCGGTTCCTGCTGAAAACACCTTTATCTTTTTGTCGAACGACTGCAGAAAACCATGTGCCATCTGGCTGCGGCAACTATTTCCGGTGCATAAAATGAGTACCTTCATAACTTATCTTTTATTTTGAGTTTCGCAAGGACAGGGAACAGCTTTGATTTTTTTGTGCTTGTAATGAGTGGCACAACTAACGTCAGTTATTAAAACAGTAAAGAGGAGAATAAGGATTCTGATTATTCGGTTCTTAGTTTTCAGTTGTTGATCCATATTTAAGGGTTAGGTCTCAAAAATACTATTACATAATGTATTTACCGGCTTTTAAATTACAATTGTTTTCATGAGTTCCTGAAACATACCTGCAGAATCCTGAATCATTTTCATCGCAAATATAAATACATTTCGTATATTCGCGAAATACAAACATGAAATAGTTTCAGGACATGGTCAAGAAAATTGAATTTGATCCGGACATAGTACAAATTGCCAGAATATCAAAGGCTCTTAGTCATCCGGTCAGAGTATATATACTTCAAAAGCTTTCCAAAATGGACTCATGTTGTTACAGCGGTAATCTTGTTGAAGAGCTTCCTGTAGGCCGGTCTACACTATCGCAACATTTAAAGGAATTGAAATACTCCGGATTAATACAGGGAGAGATTAATCCTCCTTATATAAAATACTGCATAAACAGGGAAAACTGGGATAAGGCAAAAAAATTGCTTGGTGATTTCCTTGATGAAAATGAGCCAGTGGTTGAAGCAGGAAATGGCTCCTGTCAGGAAATTTAAATTAATTATTAATATAAATGCAGAAGCACACTTGTATGGAAATAAAGATATTAGGTCCCGGCTGTCAAAAGTGTAAAACACTTGAGAAGGTGACAAGAGAAGTTGTTAGCGAAATGGGTCTTACTGCCGAGATAAGCAAAGAGGAAGACATTATGAAAATAATGAGCTATGGGATAATGAATACTCCAGGCTTTGTGATAAACGGAAAGGTAATATTCAGTGGCAGGGTTCCGTCTTCAAAAGAAATAAAGGAAATAATTGCTAAAAATCAATAGATACAATTAACATGAAAAACCTGAAATTAGTATTTGTCTTTTTATTGTTGCTCCAGTTTATGTCATGCAATGCGCAGCCCGGGAAAAAGGAAGTAAAATCAGCTGACAGTTCTTCAGATAAGATTGAAGCCTATTATTTCCATTTCACGGCACGGTGCACTACCTGTAAGACCATTGAGGCTAATGCTAAAGAGAATCTGGAGGTGCTTTATCCCAATCAAATGAAAGCGGGGCTTATCACATTCAGGTCATTGAACCTTGATGAAGAATCAAATAAAGCGATAGCTGAAAAGCTTGGCGTATCAGGCCAGACGCTTTTATTGGTAAAAGGCGATCAGAAAGTGAATCTTACGAATGAGGGTTTTATGTATGCAGTTGTAAAGCCTGAAAAATTCAAGGAGATTATTAATGAAAAGGTTGATGGCCTGCTTATCAAATAACTGAATGGAATTTCTGACGGACCTTCTCGATAACAGCACTATGCCATGGCTCTCGGCACTGCTGCTGGGTTTAATGACTGCGATTAGCCCCTGTCCCATGGCTACCAACATTACTGCCATAGGATTTATAAGTAAGGATCTTGACAATCGCAACAGGGTCTTCTTTAACGGGTTATTTTATACTCTTGGCAGAGCGATTACATACACGGTACTGGCTTTAATAATTTTCCTTGGTATTGACCAGCTTAAATTTTCCGGTTTTTTTCAAAGGTACGGCGAAAAATTTATTGGACCTCTGCTCATTATAATCGGGTTATTCATGCTTGATGTATTTAGGATTAATTTTCCGGGTTTTGGAAGGTTGACCTGGGGCATGCAGAAGAAAACCAGATGGAGTTATCTGGATGCAGTCTTGCTTGGATTGGTATTTGCCCTGGCATTTTGTCCCTACAGCGGAGTTTTGTATTTCGGAATGTTAGTCCCCATGACGGTAGCCAGTTCTTCCGGTCTTTACCTCCCTGTTATTTTTGCAGTTGCCACAGGAATACCTGTGATTATTCTTGCCTGGGTACTTGCATATACAGTTTCCGGAGTTGGATTGGTCTATAATAGAATCAAATCATTTGAACTATGGTTCAGGCGTCTGATATCGGTTCTGTTTATTTTAGTGGGCATCTATTATATCATAAGAGTTTATTTTTAAGTTTTTCTATTATCATTTCTTTTTTGCCAGTAATATCAAAATCAAATTCAATGCGGACCAATATTTTACCGGATAAAGTGAGTAGGAATAGCACACTTTGGTATTCAGGAATATTCCTGATAATATGGGTGGTTCTATACAATAATCTTAAGACGATTACTGATTTTTTGACAGAGAGTGTTTTTGGACTCAAGGCAGGGACTCATCTTACTGAAGCGATCCGGTTTTTTATTTTCGAATTTCCTAAAGTAATTATGCTGCTAACACTCATTGTGTTTTTCGTTGGAATAATCCGATCGTATTTTTCTCCTGAAAAAACCAGGAAAATGCTTGAAGGCAAAAGGACCTTCACCGGCAATGTTATGGCCTCCTCTCTTGGTATAGTAACTCCATTTTGTTCCTGTTCTGCGATACCTCTTTTCCTGGGTTTCATGGAAGCCGGAATTCCCCTTGGGATTACCTTTTCATTCCTGATTGCAGCTCCTATGATTAATGAAGTTGCTGTAATTCTCTTATTCGGAATGTTTGGGTGGAAAACAGCACTTATATATGTTTCAACAGGTCTGTTTATTGCAATAACAGCTGGTTGGGTAATAGGAAAGCTTAAACTTGAAAAATGGGTCGAGGAATGGGTGTATAGTACGAAATTCGGCGAATCAAATGTTATTGAAGAGAAGATTAATCTTCAGGGGAGAATTAGGTTTGGCTATGAAGCAGTTAAAGAAATAGTTGGAAAGGTATGGATTTATGTAGCTCTTGGTATTGCAGTTGGCGCCGGGGCACATGGTTTTGTTCCGGAAGAGTTTATGGCTTCGATTATGGGAAAATCGGCCTGGTACAGTGTTCCTCTGTCAGTTCTGATAGGTGTGCCGCTTTATTCAAATGCTGCAGGTATAATTCCTATTGTATCGGTATTAATCGAAAAAGGAGCATCGCTCGGAACAGCTCTGGCATTCATGATGGCTGTAATCGGGCTGTCTCTTCCCGAAATGATTATCCTCAGAAAAGTACTGAAGATGCCGCTAATTTTAGTTTTTGTTGGAGTTGTATCGACAGGCATAATATTGGTAGGATACCTTTTCAATTATGTTTTCTGATTCTGAGGAAAATCCAATGAGGTAATTTTATCACAACTAACTGACAATACTGGTTTTAAAAGAATTGTTTAAAACTGAAAAATGGAAAAGTTCAAATATCTTGATTCAATTACAATTGAATTGGCCGCAATAGCAGCATCAATTGCAGGAGGATGCCGACCATGCCTCGATTACCATTTTAAAAAGGCTCTTGAATCAGGTTGTACTCCTGATCAGATAAAGGAAGCTGTTGAACTGGGGAAAATGATCAGACAACGACCTATAACAGACATTTATGAACATGCTGATAAACTTATAAAAAATGAAAATGAATCTTAAATCGGGGAAAACAGGTACCATAATTTTATTGACATTTTTTTTATTCTTAACCGGCTGCAATCAAGGTACGAAGACAACTTCATTAAATGACACTTCTGCAAACACTGAGGCCGTATTTAAAGTAACTTTTATTGAGCTTGGTTCTGTTCGCTGCATACCCTGTCAGCAAATGCAGACAGTAATGAAATCTATTGAGCAGAAATACGCAAGCCAGGTAAAAGTCATCTTTTATGATGTCTGGACCGATGCAGGTTCTCCCTATGGCAAACAATATGGTATCAACGCAATTCCAACCCAGATATTCCTTGATGAAACAGGTAAAGAGTACTTCAGGCATGAAGGGTTTTTTCCTGAGGAAGAACTTGTAAAGATATTGAACCAGAAAGGTGTAAAATAGGTCATATATTTAGGTGAACTATTTGATTTAGCATAACAATCTGCCTGAAGGATTTTATCTATCTTGTTTTATAAAATGACAAATTCTGAAAAAAGTCTCTATACAAAAGCTTATTGGCTAAGTATTTTTACAATTTTCTATAATATTTTAGAAGGGATTGTTTCGATGGTCCTGGGCTATAAAGACGAAACTCTTAGCCTGTTTGGGTTCGGAGCTGACAGTTTCATTGAAGTGATGTCAGGCGTTGGAATAGCTATGATGGTTCTGCGCATCAGACAAAATCCTGACAGTCCCAAAAGCGGGTTTGAAAAAACTGCTCTAAAAATAACGGGTACAGGTTTCTACCTTTTATCGGCAGGTTTGATAGCCGGTATAGTATTAAATATCATTAACCATAATAAACCTGAAACCACTATCTGGGGAGTAATAATCTCCCTTATTTCAATTGCAGTAATGTTATGGCTGATCAAAGCCAAAGGAAACGTTGGCCTGAAGTTACATTCGGACCCTATGATAGCTGATGCGAACTGTACAAAAATTTGTGTTTACATGTCATTGGTCCTGCTAACATCCAGTCTTGTCTATGAGCTGACAGGGTTTGTTTATGCAGATGCCATTGGAGCAGCAGGACTTACATACTTTTCAATATCGGAAGGTCGCGAAGCCTTTGAAAAGGCAGGGGGTAAAGATTGCAATTGCCGTGATCACTGCGAAAAGACGCACGATCCTGCTTAGCCTGAATGAGGGTTTAAAGACTTTCGAACCGTAAGATTTTCTAAGGTTTGATTTTCTCGTACAATCCCATAAGTTTGCTGTTATATATTTCAATAATCTGGGATTCATGTTCTCCAATGGGTTTTACCGGGATAAGATCCATTACCTCTTCAGGGTTTAATTCGGTATTGTACATCAGGTTAATAGCGGCCTTGAGAGTTTGATGCACTGCGGCTTCAGCCTCCTGTTTTGTAAGGCCGGTTTTGATGCCGATTTCCTCCAGGTAATTCCATTGAAACCAGAAATACGTTGGCAGCATGGCGGACACGATTGCATAGCTCTCCAGTTTTTCTTCAGCTACTTCGAAGGTGTGGCCAAGGTTTGCAAGGAGATCCATTATTGTCTCCTTAGTTACCTTGTCAAATCCAGAGGAAAAGCAAACCGGGTTAAAACCGTTGTTTATATAGGAGGTTGCATTCGGGATCAGCCTGGCAATGTTCTTAACCTGGTTTGCCTTTGATGAAATTCTTGCAATGCTGATCTTAGGTGCGAGTGATATAATTATTGAATCGCTCCTGATATCATTTTTCAGCAGTTCCAGAGTCTCCATTATCACGGGGGGATGAAGTGCGATGAAAACTATATCCTGGGAGGCTGCAACTGAAGGATTCTCAACACTGATAAACGGATAGGAATTTTGAAGTTTTGAAGTCACTTCAGCATTAGGATCTGTAACAACAACCGAACTGAATGTCACATTTTTGTTACTGAATGCCTGAAGAAGAATCTTTGTGACTCTTCCCCCACCTATAAAACCGACTGATTTTTTCATATCTATTTATTTTAAGAAAATTTGCTTCTGTTTCTTTTTGTTTCTCTTGCTTTAAGCTGGCACATACATGAACCGGAAAGCCGTGTTGAAAGGTCAGTATTTACAGGCAGACCGTCTCTTTCCCAATCAACCATTCCCCCAGCCATATTTGCGACATTGTCATAATGCTGAGCTTCCATGAACAGCACACTTTCCCTGCTCTTCAGGCCTACAGTATCAGCGAAGATCAGTGGTTTATCTTTTGGCAATTCAGTATATTTTTGCATTAAGGCACTAAAGGGCAAATAGATTACATTTCCAACACCGAACATCTTAAATGAGCACATGTTTTCTTCCCTGACATCTACAATAAAAGCCCCCCTGTTACAGAGCTCATAACACTCCACGGGCGAAAGATTAAATATGCCGTGAGCAAAAAATCCGGTTTGAAACCAATCTTTTTTCACCTATCCGGGATTGAAATAAAGGAATCATCAATTCGTAAATTTACGAAATATCTGTCTGAATACTCAATAAAAATTGGCTTAATAGCCGCCAAATTCAAAAGATGCACTGATCATTGCCTCTATGGTTTCAGGAGAAACATCTGCCTGAAGGATATGAGCAGGTGCAAGGAGATATCCGCGGTCCTTGCCCAGAATATTTATACGTTCTTTAATTTCATTACGGATTCTGTCTGTATCACCTGAGGGCAAAAGTTCCTGCTGGTCAATGCCTCCAAAGAACGAAATCCTGCTGCCATATTTGTCCTTTAATTCACGGGGATCAGATCCGGCAACGTTAGGCTGAACAGGATTATAAACATCTACACCAATTTCGATAAAATCGTCGATAAGGGGTGCAACTGCTCCGTCGGAATGCATTATCACAATAAGGTCAGGATTTTCGGTTCGCAACCGATCAATCATTCTTTTGTGACGAGGTTTGAATCTTGCCCTCCAGTCGTCGGGTGAAATGAGTGTTGATGTCTGGCTTCCGAGATCTTCCCCAAGCCAGATTGCATCTACTCCGGCTTTTACGAGCTGGAGGGCAAGACCGGTGCTCCATTCCTCCACCCGGTCGTCGAGTAAAGTAAGCCAAGGTTCTTCGCACATCATCGATATCATGTACTTTTCAAGCCCGGTTAAGTGCCAGGCCATCTCAAATATCGAGATCTCAACGTCACCGATCACGAAAAAATCCTTTCCGAATCTGTCAATATCTCTTTTTGCCTTCTCAAATCTGCCCGGTGCATAGGAATCGGGGAAACGGTAATTTTCAATATCGGATAGAGCTGAGGCATTTTCAAGAGGACATTTTATAACTTCCACATAAAGCGGAGTAGGCATCATATGCATCCCAAACTCATTCATGGTTATACTACCGGTGACAGGTTCCGGAGCGTACCCTGAGGGGACGGTTCCTCCCACAACCACAACGTCGCTTCCCATCCTGGTCCGGATTTCATTGGCTGAGATACGGTAAGTGAGGTCCTCATAATACGAAAGAGCGTAATCAGGCACAATGCCAAGTTTTTTTCCGAATGTCTCGGTAAGTTGCCTGCAAAGGTCAAACTGAATGGGAACACGGTCGGGGTTTCCTTCCTTTTTCCTCAATGCTTTATATACTCTTTCTTTTGAAATCATGGATAACTTATGAATTTGTTGGCGATTTCTGAGTTACAGGTTAACCTATTTTTTGGCTCCTATTTTATGAATTGCTATTGTAGTCTCATCAACTGTAATGATGAGTCCTTTTCCCGATTTTTCGCAAAAGGGTTTTATAGCATCGAGGAACTTGTCAACTTTTACGGGTTCATCGACTATTTCCACAACAAGGGGAGTCTTTTCAGAGAACTCCCAGATTTTACTGCTGTAGACCTCGTGGCTTGATCCATATCCCATTATTCCCTTGAGTACGGTAGCTCCTGTAATTCCATGTTCAAGGGCAGTATATACAATTACTTCATAAAGGGGAGTATGTTCATACTTGTCGGTGGAACTGATATAGATTCTCAGTCTTTTTGCCTTGTCGCCTGGTTTCATGGTTTTATAATATTTTTGTTACTAATACTCCCGCAAAAGTGGCTGCTATACCCAAAATCACACTGAGGCTGGTGTAAAGAAAGAACATAAAAAACTCACCATCTCTGAGAAGGGCAAGGTTTTCGTTCGCAAAGGTGGAAAATGTAGTAAATCCGCCGCAAAATCCTACCGCAAGAAATAATTTCCACCCCTGCGTAAGTAATGAACTCTTTTCTGATGCACCATAAATGACGCCTATCAGAAAACACCCCGTAATATTTACCAGGAAGGTTCCCAGGGGAAAGGCTTCCGGGAAAATGTTTTGCACAAACCGCGATGCCAGAAATCGGGAAATGCTTCCAAGAAATCCTCCCATTCCGACAAGAATCAATGTCCTGATCATATCAATTCAAATATAATTAAATTTAGGGAAATTTTACCATTGACAAAAACCATAAAACCATTTAATCATGGATATAAAAATAAGAATCGGTCTCTTTGGCATTGGCCTCGATACATACTGGCCACAGTTTGAAGGTTTGCTCGACAAACTGAAATCAAATCAGGATCTGATCAGAAAACGTCTTGAGGATAATGGTGCTGAGGTTGCCGATGCAGGGATGGTTGATACTCCTCAGAAAGCAGCAGCCGCCGCAGATTTTTTCAGGGAGAGGGGAGTCGACCTCCTGTTCCTTAATATCTCCACCTATGCCTTGTCGCATAATGTGCTGCCTCTGATCCAGAGAGTTTCCTGTCCGGTGATCGTTCTGAACCTGCAGCCTGCTGAAGCCATCGATTATGAAAAGTTCAATGCCATGGGCGACCGTGGTAAAATGACAGGAGAATGGCTTGCCTGGTGCCAGAGTTGTGTAACTCCGGAACTCGCAAGCGTATTTAACAGGGCAGGCATAAAATATAACCTGATAACAGGGTATCTCAATGAGAGATATGTCTGGGAACAGGTGGGTGAGTGGATCGAAGCCTGTCATGTGATGAAGGTTATGAAAAACAACAGGGTGGGCGTGATGGGCCATTACTATAACGGGATGCTCGATGTATACAGCGATATCACAATGCTTGCCTCTGCTTTCGGCAGTCATTTTGAGCTAATTGAATTCGGTACTTTGAAAAAACTCAGGGATCAGGTAAGCGATGATGATATCCTGGCGGAGCTGAAAGGATTCGGTGAGTGGTTCGATGTCTCCGTTGAGTGTTCAGCGGACGATATGGAACAGTCGGCAAAAAGTTCCGTGGCTCTGAAGCAGCTTGTTGAAAAATTCAGTCTTGGTTCACTGGCATATTACTATGAGGGTGAAGGTGATCAGGAGTATGAAAAAATAGTTACAACACTTATCCCGGGAATGACAATGCTCACCGGGCATAATGTTCCGGCTGCGGGCGAATGCGAAGTAAAAAATGTCCTGGCAATGAAGATCATGGATGCCTTTAATGCGGGTGGATCCTTCTCCGAATTCTACGGTCTGGATTTTAATGAGGACATTGTTATGATGGGCCACGACGGACCTGCCCATTACAGGATATCAGAGGGTAAGGTCGGCCTGGTGCCTCTCCCTGTCTTCCACGGTAAGCCTGGAAAGGGTTTGTCGATCCAGATGAAAGTAGCAAATGGCCCGGTGACACTCTTGTCGGTATGCCAGGGAAGGGATGGAAGCACAACTCTGCTGGCAGCCGAAGGAGAATCCGTGGAAGGTCCCACATTGCAGATAGGAAACACTAACAGTCGTTATAAATTTCCGGTTTCGGCAAGGCAATTTATCGACAGCTGGTCAAAGGCAGGGCCTTCTCATCATTGCGCAATCGGCACCGGCAATATTTCGGGAAAAATTTGTAAATTAGCTGAACTTCTGAATATTGAATTTATCTCAATATGCTGACAAAATTTATAATTCTTGCTGTTTTCGGAATAGCGATGGCACATTTTGAAGGAGTTGTTGTTGTTTATCTCCGGAGGTTACTTGGCGTTCCCGATAGTGAATCAAACATGGCATCTGTCGGGAAGCTCACCCGGCAGTACCTTCGCATTGAGATGAGCCGGGAAGCAGCAACCATAATTATGCTTCTGGCAATAGGAATTCTTGCGGGAACAACCTGGATCGAAAGAGGCATTTTCTTTCTTTGGACCTTTGCCTTCTGGGATCTTTTCTATTACCTTTCGCTCTATATTCTTATAAAATGGCCACCTAAACTGACTTCGACCGATGTGCTTTTTCTGATACCGAAGCCATGGATTGCACCGGTATGGTTTCCGGTAGCGGTTTCATCCTTTACAATTATTGCAATCTTCCTTTTGTATTTTTTAAAAGTAATTTAAAAATTAAGAGACTGTTTATTTGCTGTTTAGCTTTCTCTGTGTAACTCTGTGGCTTCTCCGTGTCACTCTGTGTAACAAAATCAGGAACTTACACAGAGTGACACGGAGGGTTCACAGAGGGCCACAGAGGACTTCTGCAAAACTGCATTAAAAATCATTCTGATATCTCAAAGACTGCACTCGATAGCGGTGAGTTTGCGCCGGTATTTAGACCTACATTCATCAGATACTCACCCGAATAGCTTTTTCCACCATCATTCATCTGGCCGAAACGGCGCCCATCAGTTGAAACATTTATCTCCTTCACCTTATAGGTTTTGTCGGGATCGAGACCCTGAAGTCTGATTTTGTTGAAGGTTTCACCATACCTGGCATTTAGGGTATATGCAAGCAAGACCGACTTGTTCCGCGATTCATTTACATACATAATCACTGCGCGGTTCTCCTCATAAGGCGATACCAGCCTGTAAAGATCTCCATGACAGATTACTTCACTTAGCCTTTTATAATCGGCGATTGCATTCTGTGAAAACTTCAGTTCATTTTCAGTCATTTTATCGACTTCTATATCAAATCCCAGCTTGCCCATCATTGCCACATCGACCCTGAATTTCAGCGATTGTTTGCCCCAGGAAGTGACATGGTTGCAGACCGAGAATGCAGGGAAGAAATAGGAAAATCCCCATTGCATATAAATTCTTTCAAGTGGGTCGGTGTTGTCGCTCGCCCAGAATTCAGTAAAGTATTTCAGAGCTCCGTAGTCAACCCTTCCTCCTCCGCCAGAGCAAAGCATGATAGGGAGGTGAGGATATTTCTGGCGAAGACGGTCGAGTACTCCGTAAAGGCTGTTGACATAATCAATGTAAAGATGTGATTGCTTGTCCTTAAGATATACTGAATATGCATTTGTCATCATTCTGTTGCAATCCCATTTAATAAATGCAATGCCAGGATTGGCAGTCATCATGCCATCGACCACGTTATAGACAAACTCCTGGACTTTTGGATTTGTGAGATCGAGTACCAGCTGGTTCCTGAAGTAATTTTCAGGTCTGTTGGGCAGTTTAAGGATCCAGTCGGGATGGGTTTCGTACAGTTCGCTTTTTGGATTAACCATTTCAGGTTCAATCCAGATACCGAATTTCACTCCTCTGTTATCCGCCTCTTTAACAAGATAACCAAGGCCGTCAGGAAGTTTGGCCTTGTTCTCCTGCCAGTCGCCCAGACCTGCCCGGTCGTTATTACGCGGGTATTTGTTGGCAAACCAGCCGTCATCAAGCAGGAACAGGTCGAGTCCCATTTTCTTAGTATCATCCAGAATGGCTGAGAGTTTCTTTTCATCAAAATTAAAACCAGTTGCCTCCCAGTTGTTTAAAAGAGTGAGCCGTTCTTTTGTGCCATCGAGTATGCCGTAATTAGCAGCCCAGTGGTGTAGGTTCCGGCTGGCAAGTCCTTTACCGTTATTCGACCAGGTAAAAAGAAATGACGGTGTCTTAAATATTTTGCCAGGTTGTATTGAATACTCAGAAGCGAAAGGGTTTATCCCGGAGATGACTCTCAGCGATCCTTTTTCATCTATTTCAAACAGGAACCTGAAATTACCTGACCAACCTAGTGTGCCGGCTATCAGTTCCCCATTGTTTTCACCCGACTTTTCATTTAGTGAAAGAAAGAATACCGGGGTCTGGAACATATGTGCACGTGAACCCAGTTTAGAGTCAATAATCTTTATCCCGCTGGTAAGCTCACTCTCCTTCATCTTCATCTCTTCGGCCCAGTCGCCATGGAATTGAGTAAGCCAGTATTTTTCTGCATCGAAATGAAGCATCGATGAGGCATAGTTGAAAATTGTAAGAGGTTTTGCCTCTTTTTGTATGATCTCAACCCATTGTTCCATAACATCCTCTTTGGCATAGGTTTTTACGACGAGGGTAACCTCAACCGGATATTCCGGGTCTTTGAGAAGAATCCTGGTTATCGTCACATTATCATCAGTTTTTTCAGAGGTGTGACTGACATATTTTAGTTCAAGGGACGGGTTGAAGTCGTTATGGGTCATCCGGATAGCCGGCTCAAAAAGATTGTCAGTGCCAAAAGTCGCATAAGCAAGATGTTCCGTATTTCTAATCTGACTGAGAGTAGAAGGACCTGATAGCTTTGCTCCGAGATAGGCCTGGTAAAGTCGGCCGTCGCGGCTGCTCACTTTATAAATAAGGTCGGTATGGAGGGTGCCCGATGCAATTATTATGTCGGCAGGCTGGTTTGCAGGAGGCTGGCCGCCTGGAGGCTGCGAGTGCAAAAGAAAACTGGTAGTAATGATAAAAATGAACGAACAGATTAAATTCTTCATGGGGTGTAAGTAATTTCAGGTTATTATTCTTGGAATTGATACTTCTAAAACATTTTTAAAGATAGGTATTTCTTGTAATTTTGGGACCTTATAATTTTTCAAACCAATCAAATTTCAAGGATGAAACGATCTGGAATATTTTTACAGAGCCTCATATTTGTTTTTCTAATTGGCGGGAGCGGTATGGTTTTTCCGGTATCGGGTCAGCAGGTTGTTAAATCAGATAGTATCGCCAAAACTACTACGACAATTCAGCCGGTTTACAATACAACCCGTCTTGTTTCTCCAAGACCGGCGATAGACGGCAAACTTGATGATGAGTGCTGGAAAAATGGAACATGGGCTGGTGATTATCATCAGTTTATTCCAAATGAAGGCGCAAAAGCAACCTATCCAACCGAACTCAATATTCAATACGACGATAAAAACCTTTATGTTGCTTTTCGTGCTTTTGATGGTGAGCCCGAAAAAATGGTACGCATGGCAGGAGTGCGTGATGACATAGTTGGGGACATAGTCGGACTTACTCTTGACAGCTACCGTGATTACCGGACAGGGTTTGAATTTTCTGTCACATCGTGGGGACAGAAAATAGATCTTGTATTATTTAATCCGTCAAACTGGGATTTCAACTGGAATGCGGTTTGGAAAGTAAAAACAGGAATGGAAGATTCTGCCTGGGTGGCGGAATACGAAATTCCTTTAAGTCAGCTTCGCTACAGCAATAAGAATGAACAGGTCTGGGGTTTGCATACCTGGCGATGGATTTCCCGGCTGTCGGAAGAGAGCAACTGGGAGAAACAATCAAAGATTGGTCCGGGAATGCTCTATAATTTTGGAGAACTTAGGGGTATCTCCGGGTTAAAAAAATCGAAACGTCTGGAAATAATGCCATATGTTTTAGGCGATGTAAAAACAATGGAAGCCGTTGCCGGCAACCCTTTTACTGAAAACGGAAGATCTGCTGCCGGTAATATCGGGCTCGATGCAAAAATTGGTGTTTCAAGTAACTTTACAGTTGATCTGACAGTCAATCCCGATTTCGGGCAGGTTGAGTCGGATCCTTCTGTTATGAACCTGTCGGCGTTTGAGACATTTTATGAAGAGAAAAGGCCCTTCTTTCTTGAAGGACTCACCATATTTGATTATAAGTTTGAGGGGCATAACCTTTTCTATTCCCGGCGTATTGGTCATTCACCATCGCTTCAGATTAATCCCGGGGATCAGGAGTTTGTAAAGTCGCCAAATCAAACCTCAATTCTTAGTGCCGCAAAATTCAGCGGAACTACATCAAAAGGGTTGTCGGTGGGTTTTATTCAAAGCCTCACTGCCGGTGAGTATGCAAGTATCAGTGACAAATATGGAAATAAAAGCACCAGGCAGGTAGAACCGCTTACAAATTACATGGTTGCACGTGTTCAGCAGGGTTATAATGCAGGGAATACAGTAGTCGGGGGTATCTTTACTTCTGTCAACCGCTTTATTGACAATCCCTCTCTCGAATTTCTTACAAGGAATGCTTATACAGGAGGAGCAGATATTCTTCATCACTGGAAAGACAAGGAGTATTATCTCGATGCACGTCTTATCGGAAGTTATGAAGAGGGTACTGCAGAGTCAGTTAAGGCGCTTCAGGAATCTTCAGCCAGGTATTATCAGAGGCCGGGCGCAGATTATCTTAAATACGATACTTCACGTACTTCCCTCAGTGGTTACGGAGGAAGGTTTAAAATTGGTAAAGGTTCTAAAGGATTCTGGAGATATTCTGCAGGAGTAAACTGGTTTTCTCCGGGTCTCGAACTTAATGACCTTGGATATATGAGGGAGGCGGATATTGTTACTCAGGAAACAGTGGTATCATATTTAATAAATAAACCGGTATCCATATTTCATTCATATTCAATTGAGATGGCACAATTTAATTCCTGGAATTTTAGCGGTACTTATCTTCATTCAGGAGCTTCTCTCTCTTTCAGTTCAGAGTTTAGAAATAACTGGACCTTCAATTTAAACATGCTTGGCCTTACAAAGCAGGTTGATACAAGAGTTCTTCGCGGAGGCCATGATATGATAATGCCATATAATCTCATGTTTTCTGGCAATGTGAGTACCGACGCATCTAAAAAAACTATTGCAAAGCTGGGGTACAGTTATAATTACAGGGGTAATAATTCGGCATCAGCATATATGCTGGAGCCAGGTGTAACTGTCCGTCCATTCGGTAGTCTGAAATTAGGCATATCAGCCGCTTATCAGCGCAACACTGATGAACTTCAATACGTTACCTCGGGGGAAGATGCATCTTCAAGTCCTCTGACTGATCCGTATTTCAATCCTGTACACCACTCCATTCTGGGAACAATCGATCAGAGCACACTGGGCCTGATATTCAGGGTCGACCTTAACCTTTCTCCCGAGTTTTCCATCCAATATTACGGGAGTCCGTTTATTTCGAGAGGAAGATATTCCGACCTTAAATATGCAACAGACACAAAATCGAGTGATTACAATAATCGTTTTAAATTATATGATAGCCAGGTGCTTACAGCCGCCAATGCATATGATCTTGATTATAATAGCGATAATCATCCCGATTATTCAATTGATAATCCCGATTTTAACTTCCACGAATTCAGGTCAAACCTTGTTGCTAAATGGGAATACCGGCTTGGATCATTTATCTATTTCGTATGGTCAGCTGAGAAAACAGGTACGAACGGAAATTCCGGAGCATCATTCAGTGAATCCTATAAGGATCTTAAAAAGGTTTACCCGAACAACATTTTCCTCATTAAGCTTAGTTACTGGTTCTCATTATAATCCTTCACTGAAGCTTGCATATGATATTGCACCAGTGTTTGATGATGCAATTGAGGAAATAGTTATTTTTGAAAATGGAAAATCCTGAAATTATATTTCGCCTGATTGAAGAAAGGGATAACGGGGAGATCGCAGGACTTATCAGGTCGGTCTTCAGGGAATTCGATATTGCCCGTCCCGGAACAGTATATTTTGATCCCACAACTGATGATCTTTATCGCCTCTTCAGGAAGGAAGGGTCAGTTTACTGGATTGCAGAGACCGGAGGGGTGATAATTGGTGGTTGCGGCCTTTATCCAACGCCCGGTTTGCCTGAAGGATATTCCGAACTTGTCAAGTTTTACCTTTCTTCGGAATTCAGGGGTAAGGGAACTGGCTGGAATCTCATGGAGAAAACTTTTGGATCAGCAAAAGAGCTTGGCTACACACATTTATATCTCGAATCGCTTCCTGAACTTGGGAAGGCAATAACACTTTACGAAAGGGCAGGTTTTAAATTCATAACGGAGGCTCTTGGAAATTCGGGTCATTTTGGCTGCGATATCAGGATGTTAAAAGCCTTGGATTTTTGATCCGGGATAAAAGGGCAGAAGTTGGTCCTGTAAAAGTTTATTTTTTCAGGGAGAAAGAAAAATGAAGGGGAATTAGTGCATTACAAATACTTTTTATGTATTGTTAACACTTCAAGAGTCTTTTCGTGTAAACGGCAGTGGATTTTTTAATAATTTTACTGCAGATTAATTTGGCAATAAATTGATAATAAAATAGTCAACTGAAATGAAAAGAATACTTATCATAGGTGGAATTGTAGTGGCATTTGCAGCCTTGTTCGCGTTCAATAAACTCACCACCAAGAAAAATAGTGAAAATGTTTATACTGAGGCTAAACTGGAAAATTTTGAGATAACAGTTTCAGCAGCCGGTGAATTGTTGGCCGAGCGGTCGGTTGACATCAACGGGCCTACCCTTACCCAGTCGAACCAGGGCGGTGGAGGAGGACAAAACCGTGGAATGGATATGCGTTTCATGGATTTGAAGATTACTGACATGGTGCCCGAAGGTACTATGGTAAATACAGGAGATTACATAGCCCAGCTTGACAGGACTTCCTATTCAAATTCACTTAAGGATGCCCTTGAGACCCAGAAAACTGAGCAAAACTCTCTCGCAATGAAGGTTCTCGACACTGCTGTTGTTCTTACAGGCCTCAGGGATGATATAAAGAACCAGAATTATGTGGTTGAAGAGGCAGCAATTACATTAGAGCAGTCAAAATTTGAGCCACCTGCCGCAATCAGGCAGGCCGAGATAGCTCTCGACAAAGCAAGACGTTCGCTGGAACAAAAAAGGAAGAACTATAAACTTAAGGTAGCCCAGAACCTGGCCGACATCAACCACCAGAAGAAACAGCATGTTGACAGGGCAAATGCCCTTGTTGAAGACCTTCAGGAATATCTTGAAAAGTTCACAATAACTGCCCCGGGGCCAGGCATGGTTATTTACAAAAAAGACAGGCATGGAACCAAGAGAAAGGTAGGTTCGTCGATAAATATGTTCGATAAGGTTATTGCCACTCTTCCCGACCTCACTTCCATGCTCTCAAAGATTTATGTAAACGAAATAGATATCAACAAGGTAAAAGTGGCCCAAAAGGTGAACGTTGAAGTTGATGCTCTTCCTCAAAAATCCTTTACAGGTTCCGTGATCAGTATTGCCAATATTGGAGAAGTTCTCCCCAATTCCGATGCAAAAATGTTCGAGGTAATGATCAGGCTAACACACAACGACCCCGAGCTCAGGCCGGCAATGACAACCGGAAACAAGATATTTATCAAGACTTATGAGAATATTGTTTCAATTCCTACAGAATGTGTCCAATCCGGTCCCGATAGCATCCCCTTTGTTTATTTAAAGCGCGGTGGAAGGCAAATAGTACTCCTTGGGGAAGCAAACGACAAGAATGTGGTCATTGAAAAAGGGATTGTACCTGGAACCAGTTTATATGTCAACGTACCTGCTGATGCAGAAGGTTTCAAACTCAGGGGACAGGAGCTTATCCCTGAAATAAGAAGCCGCAGATAACAGTCGATTGAAATATTAACAGATATGAAACGAAAACCGGATCTGCTGTTCTGTTTTATCCTGATGTTATTATTGCTCACTCCGGAGCAATCATACTCGCAGTACCAAAACTGGACGCATTTCAGGGGTTCGGATCTAAATGGAATCTCTTCATCCGGGGACATCCCTCTGAAATGGGATGGACCATCGGTAAAGTGGAAAACGGCCATCCACGACAGGGGCTATTCTTCCCCGGTTGTATACGATAATCAGATATGGGTAACAACCGGTATCGCCGACGGGAAGGAGTTATATGCTGTTTGCACTGATTTTGAGACAGGCAAAATCCTATATGACATTAAGGTCTTTTCAATATCCGATGTTTTCGGGAAGCACTCTATTAATACCTATGCCAGCCCAACACCATGTATCGAAAAAGACTTTGTTTATGTTCACTATGGTAGTCTTGGAACTGCCTGTATCAGGACTTCCGACGGCTCAGTTGTATGGACACGAACCGATCTGAAATGCAATCATGTTCAGGGCCCCGGATCATCACCCATACTTTATAAAAACCTTATTATTCTTCACTACGAAGGCATCGACGTGAGGTTTTTAATTGCTCTCGACAAAACGACGGGAAAGACCGTGTGGAGGACCGAAAGGCCGGCCAAGTCCTATGAAGCCCTTCCTGAGATAGGAAGGAAAGCATATGTCACACCAATAATAATCAACGTTAAGGGGCGCGATCTGTTGATCTCAAATGGTTCTGCTGTTTGCTGTGCCTACGATCCCCTCACCGGCGGAGAGGTCTGGACAGTAGTCGGTGGGGCTGAATCGACTGTTCCTATGCCTTTCACCGAAAACGGGGTTGTATTTTTTTACTGCGGATTCATGGTCGATGCCGAATCATCCAATTATACTGAGATGCTCGCCGTAAATCCCGATGGCAGTGGCGATATCACTACATCAAATATTCTCTGGAGGAGGAGGGACAACCAAAACCAGACTCAGATCCTCACACCTGTAATCAAAGACGGGCTTATTTATACCGTTAATACCAGGAATTTCATGATGTGCATCGATGCCGTCACCGGCAAGGAGATCTGGTCGGAAAGACAGAGGGCGAGCTTTCATGCTTCCCCTGTTTATGCGAACGGGAATGTCTGGTTTTTCTCGGTAAAGGGCGACGTAATAGCCGTGAAGGCAGGCAGGAAATATGAGGTTGTGGCACAAAGCCAAATGGATTCGGGGATCTGGGGTACACCGGCTTTTCTGAGGAATTCGGTTATACTCAGAACGGAGGGTTACCTTTTCAGAATAGGAATGTAATTTTGCGAAACTTATTTATTGTGAGGTGGTCCCTATAAACTACGGTCAGCAGTTCACAGGGATACTTGCTTTTGAATCTTATCTTTTCGAAATGTTCTTTGGATTTGTCTATTATTTAATGATATACGTCACAAAGAAGATTTTTCCCCTGTGATTGACTATTTTTGCACCGGAAAATTCATTCTATGAAAAAACTATTTACCGGTGATGCTTTCGCGGCAATGCATGTTAAAAACTTCCGCCTGTATATTCTCTTTCGCATCTTCCTCACTATGGCAGCCCTCATGCAGTCGGTTATTGTGGGGTGGCAGATTTATGATATTACACACGATGTCCTCTGGCTCGGGTTTATCGGCCTTACCGAGGTGATCCCGCAGGTAAGCATTTCTCTTTTTGCCGGCCATTTCACTGATATCTGGGACCGTCGAAAGATGGTAAACTACTCAATTATTCTGCTTATTATAGGTGCAATCATTCTGCTTGTATATAGTATCAACATCGACTTTTTCTTCCCGAAGTATGGAGTTTTTCCGATTTTTATAACAATTTTTCTTACTGGCCTTACCCGCGGGATTATCAGCCCGGCCCAGATAGCGCTTTTTGGGCAATTGATACCAAGAAACCTTTATGCAAATGCTGCCACCTGGAACAGTGCCAACTGGCAAATGGCAATGGTTTTGGGGCCTGCAATAGGTGGAATGGTTTACGGCTTCCGGGGAATAGTCACTGCCTATTCCCTTGTTCTTGCTTTTTTCGTTATTGCCTTTTTTCTGATTATGCTGATTAAAACCAAAAAGCATGATGTTTTGGAATCGAACGAGGGGGTACTTACGCGAATAAGGACCGGGATTGATTTTGTTTTTCAAACTCCTGAACTGCTTGGTGCTTTTACCCTTGATATGTTTGCGGTGTTGTTTGGAGGAGCAGTAGCGATGCTTCCGGTATTTGCATCCGATATTTTACACGTAGGTCCTCAGGGGCTTGGATTGCTCAGGGCATGTCCTGCCATTGGTGCAACTATTATGGCAGTAGTTATGATGTTCCGTCCGCCTGTAAAAAAGACAGGAAAGGTGCTCTTTATCTCGGTCCTCGGTTTTGGATTGTCGATGATTGCTTTCGCTCTGTCGAAGAACTTTATTCTGTCGGGTAGCATTTTAATTATTAGTGGTGCCTTTGATAGTATCAGTGTTGTCATCAGGGGAACCATCCTGCAATTATTTACACCCGATCATATGCGTGGCCGCGTGGCGTCGGTGAGCAGCATATTTATCGGTTCTTCAAATGAGCTTGGAGCCTTTGAGTCGGGAGTAGCTGCCAGGATCATGGGTCTTGTACCTTCGGTTGTCTTCGGTGGATTTATGACACTTGCAGTAGTTTTTACTACTATAAAAGTTAATAAACCCTTGCGGAGACTGTCGCTGAAAGATAAAATGTGATTTTCGCTTTCACCACGGAGTTCACGGAGTTTCACGGATCAATTCACGGTTTTCTCAATTCTTTACGAGATGAAATGTAAGTTAATCTTCTGACATTTGATAAATTGATTAAATTGGGTTGTTTTATATAAACGGTTATTTCAGGCTTAAAAATACTTCAGTTATGATTCTTTTCTTCGATACCGAAACCACAGGTCTTCCAAAAAACTGGAAGGCACCAGTATCCGATACCTCCAACTGGCCCAGGCTTGTACAGCTTGCATATCTTATGTACTCCGAGACGGGGATTCAGCAAAAGGCTGTTGATTTTATCGTTAAACCCGAAGGATTTACTATCCCTGCTGACGCTTCGCGCATTCATGGTATTACAACGGCAAGGGCTAACAGCACCGGGAAGCCGTTAAAGACAGTTCTTGATGAGTTCAAAACTGCGGTTGAGGGTGCCACTACAATTGTGGCCCATAATATGAGTTTTGATGAGAAGATTGTGGGGGCGGAGTTTTATCGCCTTCAGATTCCCAATCCTTTTTATGGGAAGAAGAAGCTATGTACGATGGAAAGTACTGTGAATTTTTGTGCCATCTCGGGTCCTTATGGGTATAAATGGCCGAAACTTGAAGAGTTGTATTATAAGATTTTCCGGTCAAATTTTGAGGAGCAGCATAATGCAGCAATGGATATTAAAGCTACTGCAAAGTGTTACTGGGAACTGAAGAAGATGGGGAAGATTTAAGGATGCATTTAATTAAAACAAAGTTAGTTCTTTGTTTTCTCCAATGGTCCCCTGAATAATGTTTCCGGCAAAGTCAACAGCTTTGGCCCCAAGGTCGATTAATAGTTGGTTGGCATTATTCTCATTTGCATCAGGTTTGCGGACATAGATTATCCTGTTCTTTCTTAATCCGTCTTTGACACCCGACCAAGTGCCGCCGCTATCGGAGGATTCGGCTACATAAATCTCATTCGCGAGTCCGTAAATAATTGGATTTCGGGCCATAGCCAGTCCGGTACTCCACGGAGCCTTCGGGAAAAAAGTACTAAGCACGATGACATCCCCATCTACGATCTGCCTGTAATAGGTTTTGAATCCGGTACCAAATGTAAGTATCCCCTGTGGCAGGACAATTATACTTTGCCCTTTATATTTAATAGCTGAATCGAGCGCCTGTTTGTCGATTCCCTTAGCAAATCCGCTTACAACAACTTTATAGTCGAGGCTTGCAAGCCTGGCGATATTATCAGTGAATTCGAGGGAAATATCACTTGCGCTTCTCGATCCGACAATTGCTATTGACTTTTCACTCAATATTTGTTTGTTGCCCTTAATATAAATGACTGCCGGAGAATATTGGGTTTTCAGATTCTCTTTAAGTGTTTTTGAATACTCAGGTGAGATTATCGGGATAACCTCATAACCCTGATTGAAGAGAGATTCTGCAAGAAAGGAATTGTTCGCAATTTCTGACTTAGCACTGGTAAGATCTTCAATCTCCTTGTCATTCATTAAAAAAAAAATTCTTCCAGTCTCCTTTGGGAAGCTGAAAGAACTCTTCCAGACTGATTTTTTGTTCATGGAAGAATTTAATTATAAGATTGTTTATCCTTTCATTCCTCCAGCCCGGAAGATGTGACAAGGTTATCCAGTATGCAGCATCATTAATCATGCAGATCTCCTCCAATTGTTTTCGCAATTACAAGCGGGGCAATATTCGCCGCCCCTAAATTAGTTAAATATCTCCCAATCTCCTTAATTGTAGCTCCGCTGTCGAAAACATCATCGATCAAAAGAATTTTTTTGCCACGAATATTTTCCGGGTTATTATATGAGAACGCATCTCTTACATTATCTGTTTTCAGACAGCTGTTTTCAAAGATCTTCTGCTCTGCTGTTTTCCTGCACTTAACCAGCTCGTGTGATATTGGTATCTTAAGTGTTCCCGACAATTTTACTGCAAAATTCCTTACAAGGTCGCCTGAAATTGTTGGCGGCACGCATATAATTATGTCAAATTTTTCCTGACCGAACCTTTTCCGGAAGGCCCGTAGCGTCTGGATTAAAAGAAAATCGGGGAATTCACCCCCGTTTTCATATTTCGATCGATGAATGGCATTTCCAACATTTGACACACCATAAAATGATGAAGCGACTCCATTTACTATTTTCGATTTTGCTGACTCTACATCCAGGAGAGGGAAATAGTCTCCTCTGAAATCTTCAAGTTTTTTCAACAATACCGGATCTTCTGTTATTCTGATTTTTTCCAGTCCTGTATTATCACAGTTTGAATATTCAGTATTTGTAGAATCCCCAAGGAAACGACACAGGAATTTCATTCGCGACTCTCTGGTTTCAACATAATCAATCATCTTGTCAAGTTCCGAAGTTTTCAAAGCCCTCAGTTGTTCAAACACACTGGTGTCAAGTTTTGGTGCTCCCGGGATATATTCAAATTTCTTACTACGTCCGTATAATGCTTCCCTGATTATTCCCTGTTCCATCAGATCCGACTTAATGACTCTTACAGGGGTCTGTTTTAAGTTGGTCTTGCGCATCAGGTCTTTTTCACCGAGAGGTTCATGACGGATTGCTGCCATCACCTGCTCATATTTTCTGGCGGAAGGTCTGCCTCCTTCAATAAACGAAACAGGAAGACTTTTATCCTCCGGATTGTAGAAAAGGATAATATCTGCGGGTAACCCATCTCTCCCAGCCCTGCCGATTTCCTGATAATAATGGATTGGCGACTGAGGGATCTGAGTGTGAATTATAAATCTTATATCAGGTTTGTCGATTCCCATGCCGAGTGCATTTGTTGATATGATACACTTCCACCTGTTTTCTTTTAATCCTTTTTCGGTTTCTACCCTTGTGGCTGCATCCAGACCAGCGCTATATGAGGTCGACGGTATTTTAAGGTATTCGAACCACTTTGAATAAATTTCAGTATTTACCCTTGTCCCGGTATAGATGATTCCCGATCCTTCATTGTTTAATAAATATTTGCCAAGCCAAATCATTTTCTCATCTTCGTTTCGGACCTTAACAACATATAATCTTAAATTCTCTCTAAGTAACCTGCCTCTGATAATCGTTATCCCACCTCCGATCTGGCTGGCGACGTCATTTTCAACACGCGTTGTCGCGGTCGCGGTTGTTGCAATAACAGGCAATCCCTTTGGCAACAGTTTTACCAGGTTGATTATCCTCCTGAACGAAGGTCTGAAATCGTGACCCCAAACAGAGATGCAATGTGCCTCATCGACAACGATCAAAGATATTTTCAGGGTTCTTGCTGCTTCGGTCCAATCGCTGTTATCCTGTCGTTCAGGAGCTATGTAAAGTATTTTAATTGCTCCTGATTTTGCCCTTTCAATTACTGACAGATTTTCCCCGGTTGTCTGATTGCTGTTAATGCATTCAGCGCTGACTCCAAGGGATTTCAGTTTATTAACCTGGTCGCGCATGAGGGCAATCAAGGGTGAAAAGACAACAGTTATCCCAGGTAAAATCACTGAAGGGAACTGAAAACAAAGCGATTTCCCGTAGCCTGTTTTTTCAATGAGCAATACTCTTTCGCCTTTGAGAAGTAATTGGATAACATCCCATTGCTCATCGTAAAACCTGTCGATCCCGAATCTGTTCCTTAATAATATTTCAGCTTCTTCACGGGTCATTGTACAGCTTTTGATTAGAAAATGGGCAAACGAGACATATCCAATTTAGTACATCAGTTCTTAAAAACAAAATATTTTTTCTTGAAGATATAACAAAAGAAGGTTATAATCTTGAAAACATTTCAGTCAAATTGGTGAATTTTCCTGAAACTATTTCATGCTTAAACCTATGTTAATTTTCTTTTATCTTTGTCTTTATCAGGAATGTTTTTGAAAAAGGTATAGTTGTACAATTATGGAAAAGGAGGGCTTCTATGACCACCACACTTAAAGAAACACTCTCAATGCTTCAGGAACTCGGAAGCGGGAAGATGCGGGTACAAAACAAAAGGTCAGGAGCAGGCGATAACCAGTACGGGGTTAAGCACGGTGATATCAGGGCTCTGGCTAAGAGTATAAAGATTAACCACACTCTGGCTGTTACACTCTGGGAGACTGGGAATGTTGATGCAAGGCTCCTGGCAATATTAATAATGGACCCTAAGTCACTCTCATCTGATGAAATGGAGAGGATGGTACTATCGGAGAGGTATACAATCGTTGCAGACTGGCTAACCGGTTATGTGGTTAAACTACATCCCGATGTGGAGGCTCTTCGTGAGAAATGGATGCATTCAAGCGACTCAATGGTTGCAAGGGCAGGCTGGAGCCTTACAAGCAGCCGCATTCCAAAGAAACCTTACGGACTCGATCCTGCTGCCCTGCTTGATCGGATTGAAACCGAAATGCCTGTTGCAGCTGCGGAAGTACAATGGACAATGAACTTTACGCTTGCTCAAATAGGAATATGTTTTCCGGCATACCGCGAAAGGGCCATTGGAATTGGTGAGAAGCTGGGAATTTACAGGAATTATCCTGTTTCAAAAGGTTGTACTTCACCTTTTGCCCCGATATGGATCAGGGAGATGGTAAGCAGGGAGGGGAAATAATTTATACTTGTTCATTGATATACAGTTCAAGCATCCCCTTTATTCGTTTATTAAACATATTTCTTATTTCGAGGGGAGCTAATATTTCAACCTGCTCCCCGAATGACAAGATCAGACTCTCAAATTCATAGTTGGGCACTATAGTGATCTCAATAATTGTAAATTCCGGACTTTCGTGAATTACCTTCTGGGAATTATGCAGAGGCTTGGTTATTATATAGGGCGCGACAGCCGGGAGGAGTTTTATTTCTATTCTCTCCGGAGCCATGCCTGCAACTACCGAAACTCCGATTACATCATCAAAATAATTGTCCGGATCTATGAAGGAATTTTCAATCCATGCAGCATCTGATTTCTCTGCGTTAACAATCCTGTCAAGTGCATAGCTGCTGATGCCACAATAGGTTTCATTATATCCGAATACAAACCATCTGTTACGGTACTCTTTTAAAAGGTACGGATGTAAGATTTCAGACTTCTCTGCCTTTGCTTTGAATGACTTATAAGTAAGTCTTAAAGGCCTGCTATTTCCAATGCATTCTGATAGTAACGGAATCCATTCGGTGCCCTTTACCATGGGATTTGTTTCGAACTGTATAAGAGCTTTCCTTTGCTTCTGCAGGTTAACTGATCCCTGAATTTTATAAGGTATTCTTTTCAGTTCTTCAAAATGAGGAAGATCCTTAAATTGTTTAAGTATGTTTAATGCTTCATCAAGGGCTTCAACATCAGATTGCGACAAGGGATTATGGTCGATTGAGAACCCGGGATCTTCATAATAGATATACCCGTTGCGCCTTATAATAGGAGCATTATATCCGGTTGGCGGCAGTTTCCTCATAATATGGATATCTTCTGCCAGCTGCCTTGGACTTATTCCTTTAACAATATCAAATTCTTCCGATAGTTTTTCCGATACACGTTCCAGAAGGTCAGTAAATGTCCATCTTCTGGCGGTGTTCCTCAGACATTCGTTGATAACCCTGTACCTGAAACTTGCATTTTTATTTAACGGCATATAGTTTCTTTCAAAGTTCTTAATAAAAATGCAGATTGACTGCATTTGTGTGTATTTTATTTGCATCATGAATTTATTTGAAAAAAGTTACAGGACAATATGTACAAGAGGAGTTGTCTTCTCAAAGGCCCAGATGGAAAACCTGCGGATCAGGAAAATTTTCAATTCAGCAGGGATTACGGATTATTTAAATGATGAAAAGGCATTTGAGATGTTGGAGAATTTTAATAAAAGGGGTGAATTTTGCCTGCTTGAAACAACCGATAACGGGAAGATCTATAAGATCAGCCTTATCACTTTTGAGGATATCTGGAGCAGGAATTTGTTTGCCCTTATGTACTTTGATTATTATGAAGGATTCCCTGACCTGATTTCACTCTATAACTGATTGAACTACCAGAATTGTCTGCAAAAAAGAAAGTGGCTAACATAAGTATGAAATTGTTAAATTTATTCGGAAAAAAACCACAACAAAATATGACCCTTCACGAAGCCATAGAAAAGATACTTAAAGAGGCTGGTAAACCTTTGGCACCCGGGGTCATTGCAGATTTGGTAAATAGTGGAAGTTTATATGTCAGGGACGATAATACTCCTGTTCCTCCTTTGCAGATTGAAGCCAGAATAAAAAAATATCCCCTTAGGTTTACATTGACCTCTGAAGGTTTAATTACTCTGGCTGAAAACCGGAAGGATTCTTTCAATGATATTGTCTTATCGGTTTTTGATATTTTAAGGGGTACTAATGTTGCCGATGTAAACTACTTTATCTCCTCATTATTTTTTTATAAGAGAGCTCTTGATTATCCGGGGATGTTAAATAAATATGAGCTTGAAATAGCTCCGCCTGACGAAAGTCTGTCCGAAACTCAAAGATTCAGATCTTTTTATAAACTGCTGAAAGTTGAATTAGAGAAGAGGGGTAAAAAATTTGATATAACAGTGCTCGATATACTTTTCCGTGATCAGCATGATCATCCCGGATTAAGAATATCGGCTATTGATAAAGCACTCAGAACTCTTGAAAACATTTCCCTGGATAAAGAAACATATTCTGTAAATGAATTCGGGAAAAAATTTTCGGACCTCTTTAAAAGATCCTATGTCAGTGTCAATAAAATAGGTGAGTTTTCCACTCCAAATTCCCTGGCTGAGCTCATTGTATTGCTGGCAGAAGATAAACCAGGATCTGTGTTCTACAATCCTGCAGGAGGCTATTTCAGTTTTTCTGTTGAATTAAAAAGAAGGTCAAGGAATATCAACACCTTTTATTCTGAGGAGATTAATGTCCGCACTTTTTCCCTCGGTTTAATGAATCTTATGGCCAGCGGAGCCTCAATTGAGCACGCATTTAATGTTGATTCTATTTCTTCTTCCAAAATAATGGATGGCACAGCCGATGTTGTTATCAGCAATCCTCCATTTGGAAGGAAATATATTTATGATGATTATGAACATAATTACCCATTTAGATCGTCATCAATTGTTCCCTATTTTCTTTACCTGGCACTGAGGAAAGCAAAGCCGGGAGGTTTCGTAGTAATGGTTGTTCCTGAAAGTATTCTTTACGAAAACAGCAGTGGAGTATTCTCATTTCGTAAACATCTTATCGGGAACCATCTTGTTGAATCGGTGATCTCCCTTCCATCCGGAGTCTTTGAACCATATTCAGGAGTTAAATTGAGTATTATCATACTTCAAAAAGATGGAAATAGTAAGGGAATCCTATTCTTTGACGCGGATAGGAGTGAGTATCTTACTAAAAAAAGTAAAAGAGAATTAGTCCTTAATTCGGAAAGTGTTTTTAATCAGTATCTGAAGCTTAGATCAAATCAGGAATCAAATTCAGATATTTTAAAAAAAACTGAATCTTCTGAAAATCCTGATTCATCAGTCGTAATGGACAATTATGTTGAATATGGACCTTCTCTCAGGAGTTATAACTTCGCAGATTATAAGGAGGTTATTGTTAATGATTTTAACCTGGAAGTAAAAAGATATTTATATGATGAGCACGATCATCAGGGTTCAGAAATCGGAGAGGAAGGGTCTGTTGAATTAAGTACCTTTTTGAACCCATTTCATGCAAAAGGTAGTGCAGAGGAGAATGAGGATTTGAAGTACTATAATATTTCAAAACTGAACTCCGATTTTACCAGAATTAAAATTGAAGATTCCGATAAGTCATCTCTTAGCGGGAAGCACCGGGGCCGGATAATCGATAAAACAACCCTGCTTGTCGGTGCCATTGAAGGTTCTCTTAAACCTACAATCTTCGAATATAATGGAAGAAATATTTTAATTTCTAATGATGTCCTGGCATTTTTTCCTGATTTTACTAAAGTCGACCCGGAATATCTTGTTTATGAGCTGGCGGGACCAGGTTTTCAGCAACAGGTCAGGTTGTTTACCCAGGGTGTGACTATCAGAAGAATTAAAAGCAAAGATTTTCTCAGGATCAGGGTTTATCTTCCGTCGCTTCCCGAACAGCGAAAAATTGTAAGAACAAAGAAGGACGCTTTTCTCCTCGCCAAAAACCAGGAGAGCCTTAACCTTTCATCCAGGCTCAATATTCCCGCCGATAGTGAAAGGGAAATTATGGGAGCCCTTAAACATGAACTGGCGCCCCTGGCCAGTATAATGAAGGGAGGAATAAAGTCGATAAGCAGGTATCTTACTTCAAAGATTGAGAATGAAGAGACGGTGGAATTTACTGAGAAAATATCCGGGGCGGAAAATTCAAGGACTCTTGGACAACTATTAAGCGATTTGGAGAGAAGCGCCGATGAACTAACTCAGCTTTCAGAAAATATCCAGCAGATAATCGATGTTAACAGCCAGGAGCTAAAGACCGAATATGTTGAGATAAAAAAGTTAATTGGCGGAGTTGTTAATAACTGGGAATTCAGAGATAAATATAATATTGTTTTCCATGGCGAATCACAATCGGCACCCGATGTGAAAGCAAGTATTAGCAGGAAACAGTTTTCAATATTTGTCAGGAACTTCCTTGAAAATACTCACCGGCACGGATATCTAAACAGATATGAACCCTATGATTTGTCAGCTCTTACCGGTCCTTCAAGAAACCTGGTCTTTAATGCTTTCAAACAGGAGGGATCAGTGATTATTGAGATGAAAAATGATGGCGATCCCTTCCCTGAAGATTTCAGTTTCGATGATTTTGTGAGTTTCGGAGGACGTGGAGGAAGCGCAAAGGGAACGGGTATAGGAGGATTTCTGATGAAGAGGATAATTCAGAACCATAATGGGGAGCTGTTAATGCTCGAACCGGGTGAATCACTGGATATTCAACTTACTTCTAAAACCCATGATAACAGAGTATTTCCTTTTCGCCAGATGGTGGTGGGCGTTTCTTTAAGAATTATTTTACCCGATAAAAACTTATCCTAATGCCAAAATCCGAATATAGAATTCTTATTGTAGATGATGACAAGTCTTATGCCCAGATTTGGATTGAAAGAGCTTTTGATGATCATTTAATTGACCTGATCCATTATATTGACTGGGAAAGTGCCCAAACTCAGCTGAAAGCTAACCCTGATAAATTTCAGGCAATAATCCTTGATGCAAAGGGTAAACTTACAACGGATGATGCTTCAGAAAGCATGAAGCATGTAATAAAAGCATTGCAGGACCTTAAAGAACTTGAAGGACACGGGCTCTTTTTTCCTTATGTAATTAATACCGGTTTTATTGATGATTCAGTAATAGGCTTGCTGGAAGAGGTTAAAATCTTCTCCAAAGGAAATGAAGATGCATTGTTCAAATACCTGATTGATAAGATTAAGTGCTCTCCTTACGACAAGTTAAGGAAAAATAATAATATAATTTTCTCATTGTTCGATGAAGGTTACCTTCCTCCACAATCAGGACGAAAATTATTGGATGTTTTGATTTTTGCTGAGCATCCTGCATGGAACAAAGCTACCGATGACTTCTTTAACCCGGTAAGGAAAATCCTTGAGGGCATTTTATGGAAATTAAAGGAATTGGGAAAAATCGATAAAAGGTGTTTTTCTGAAGAAAGAATTAATCTGAAAGACTGTATTGAATATATTGCGGGATACAGGGCAGGACGTGATCGGTTTCAATTTTCCGGCAATAAAATAATCCCAACACATATATACAATTCGCTGAATCATATTTATAACATGACAGGCACATTCTCACATGATTACCTCGAGAAAACAGAGGTGAGTCATTATGCACTGCAAAGTGTTGTGTATGCGTTGTGCGAAGTACTGTACTGGTTCAGGGATTTTATAAATTTGGAGGCAAATAAAACTAACACCAAAAAATAATCATGCTCACAGGTCAACTACTAATTTATTGGGCTTACTGCCAATTTAAAATAATTAATATCAGGATATAACCTTAAATGTATTTGCATATTTAATATTATAACCTTAAATTTGACAATAATAATTAAGGATATAACCTTATGAATATTTCAAAACAAAGATTACTTATTGAACAAGCCGACAAAAAATTAGCTGTTTTTAAACCTTTGAGTTCAGTTATAATACCTCAAAGAGGATGGATACACACTATAAGGGTTGCCTTAAAAATGTCGTTACGGCAATTAGGTAGCAGATTAGAAATTTCACCCCAAAGTGTAAAAGAGATTGAGGAGCGTGAAGCAAATGGTTCTCTTACAATTAAGGGGCTTAGGGAAGTAGGAGCAGTACTAGACATGAAACTTATTTATGGGTTTATTCCAAAAGGACAAGGCATTGAAGAAATGATTGAAAAAAGGGCGATAGAAATCGCAACAGATATTGTAATGAGAACTTCGAACACAATGCAGCTCGAGGATCAGGAGAATTCAAAGGTACGTTTGGAAAAAGCAATAAAAAACAGGGCAGAAGAAATCAAAACAAAAATGCCAAAATACTTATGGGAATAGAAATTGAATATATTGAAGGGCAGACACCCTTGGATGAGGACGAGAAAGAAGGATTATTGATAAAATCAGTTACAACCCGTGGTGAATTAGATGAATTTGAACAGTTAAATATTGAAAAAGCTATAGAGTGGACTCTGGGTAAAAAATGGAAATCTGAGTTTATCCTATCAGAAAATTTTATCAGAGAACTTCATAAAAGAATGTTTAATGAGGTATGGTCCTGGGCTGGTGATTTCAGAAAGTCAAATAAGAATATTGGAGTAGACAAGTATCAAATCGGAACCTCTTTAAAGCAGTTAATAGATGACAGTTTGTTTTGGTTAAAGAACAAGACATATTCCGAAGAGGAATTTGCTCTAAGATTCAAACACAGAATTGTAAATATTCATTGTTTCCCGAATGGGAACGGCAGACATTCAAGATTAGTAGCAGATATTATTATTAGTCAGATATTCGGAAAACCAGTATTTTCCTGGAGCAATTCAAATTTAAATAAAAAGGGAGAAGCAAGATCTGCTTATTTGACCGCAATAAGGCAGGCAGATTCAGGGGATATTAAGCCTTTAATTGATTTTGCTAAATTGTCTGTCACAAAACATAATCGTTTATCGTAGGAATTTCATTATTCTTCCTGTATTTTAAAACTTGAAAAAAATCATTAAATATGCTCACAGGCGAACTACGAAACAGGGTTGACAAGGTTTGGGAAGCTTTCTGGACAGGCGGGATAGCCAACCCTCTTACTGTTATCGAACAGATAACCTACCTCCTCTTTATTAAACGTCTCGATGAACTCGAGACACGCGAGGAACTAAAGACAAATATGCTTGGTGGAATACCGGGCAGGAAGTATTTTAAAGAAGATCAGCAGGAACTCCGCTGGAGCAAATTCAAAAACTTCGCTCCTGAAAAGATGTACAAAATCTTTTCAAGCGACGAAGGTGTCTTTGCCCTGATGAAAAACCTGGGAACTGAAAACGGATCATCATATTCCAAATACCTGAAGGGCGCTACCTTTATGATCCCGACTCCCAGCCTCCTCGACAAAGTTGTTGGTATGATATCGGAGATCCCAATGGATGATCTGGATACCAAGGGCGACCTCTACGAATACCTTCTCTCGAAGATCGCTACTGCCGGACAAAACGGCCAGTTCCGAACCCCACGGCATATAATTAAGATGATGGTTGAACTGATGGAGCCAAAGGAGGATGATGTCGTCTGCGATCCCGCAGCAGGTTCATGCGGGTTCCTGGTGGCAGTAAGCGAGTATTTCAGGGAACATAAACCCGACCTGATGCACAAACAATCATTCCGCGACCATTACAATACCAGAATGTTCAACGGCAATGAGTTTGACGCTACAATGATCCGCATCGGAGCCATGAACATGCTGCTTCACGGTATTGAAAATCCGAATCTCGATGACAAGGACTCCCTTTCCGAATCGAATGCCGGCATGAAGGATAAATACACCCTGGTCCTGGCAAATCCACCCTTTAAAGGCTCCCTCGATTATGAAAGCGTTGAAAGCGGGCTCTTAAAGATAGTAAAGACTAAAAAGACAGAGCTTCTTTTCCTTGCCCTGATGCTCAGATCTTTAAAAATCGGAGGCAGGTGTGCAGTTATTGTACCGGATGGTGTTTTATTCGGTTCTTCTAATGCCCATAAAGCCCTCCGGCAGGAGATCATTGACCGCCACCAGCTCGAAGGTGTTATCTCAATGCCCTCTGGTGTGTTTAAACCCTATGCAGGAGTTTCAACTGCCATACTGATCTTTACAAAAACCGGCAAGGGAGGCACTTCTGATGTCTGGTTTTATGACATGACAGCCGATGGTTATAGCCTCGATGACAAGAGGCAAAAGATTGAAACCGATAATATTCCTGATATTATCAAAAGTTGGCACGACAGACATAAAGTTCAGGAAAGAAAAAGAAGCGGAAAATCATTCTTTGTGAGTGCAGAAGAAATCAGAAAAAATGGATTTGATCTTTCAATTAACCGATTCAAAGAAGTCCAATATGAAGAGATAAAATATGATTCTCCAAGAGAAATAATATTTGGGAAAAATGGATCTCCTGGTATAAAGCAGCTGACGGAAGAACAACTTTTGTTAATTGAAGAACTTAATAGTCTTTTATGAAGGTTAACTTGCCAGTTATACAAACCATCGAAAAACCTGTAAGTGGGGAATGGGGAATTGAACCATCGGGAGGTCAGATAATAAAAGTTCTCAGGAACACAAATTTCAATAATGATGGGAGTCTGAATTTGAAAGATGTTGTTGAAAGGGAGATAGTCAGTGCCAAAATTTCAAGTAAGAAGCTAAAATATGGAGATATCTTAATTGAAAAATCAGGTGGTAGTCCAAATCAACCTGTGGGAAGGGTAGTTTTCTTTGATGGAACAGGAGAGGATTATTTGTTCAGTAATTTTACTTCAGCATTAAGACCCAAAAAAGATATTTTCCCAAAGTATTTATTTTATTTATTGTATGGAAATCATTTGTTTAAAAGGACTTTGTCATATCAGAATAAAACTACAGGAATCTTAAACCTGCAGCTTGAAAGGTATCTTAAAGAATCAATAATTCCTGTTCCTTCATTTGAAGACCAGCAACGCATCGCCACCATCCTCGATCATGCCGATTCAATCCGCCGAAAAAACCGGCAGATACTCGAAAAATACAACGAACTGGCACAAAGCGTGTTTTATGAGATGTTTGGGGATCCGATCAAGAATACTTTTAATTATCAAATCATTACTTTAAAAGAGGCATGCTACTCAATAAAAGATGGGCCACATCTCTCTCCAAAATATGTTGAAAGAGGGATTCCTTTTATATCTGTGAATAACATTATTAAAGGCTTTTGGGACTTCTCAAATTTAAAATTCATATCCCAAAGGGATCATGAACTATTTAACAAGAAGTGCAACCCTCGGAAAGGAGATATTTTGTATTCTAAAGGGGGGACAACTGGTTTCGCAAAATACATTGACATAGACCTTGAATTCTCAAATTGGGTTCACCTTGCTGTTTTAAAATTTGATAGAGAAAAAATTAATGGTCGATTTCTAGAATCTATGTTAAATAGTCCATATTGTTATAGTCAGTCCCAATTATTAACTAGAGGAATTGCAAACCGAGACTTAGTTTTAGGTCAGATGGCAAAAATTAAATTACTCTCTCCTCCAATAGAACTTCAAAAGAAGTTTTCTGACATAAATGAAAACATTGAAAACCAAAAGGTATATGTGAAACAGTGTCTTCAAAAAAGCGAAGACCTGTTTCAGAGTTTGCTGCAGAGGGCGTTCAGGGGAGAGCTTTGAGAGCGCAGGGCACAGGGCGAGGGGCACATGGTAAAGATTTGCCGTATTGAGTTAAACTCACTGCAACTGAGTGTTTAAATAGGAATATCTGTCAAACAATAGCTTAAAGATGAAAAGCCTAAATGCAAAAGAAATGGAGACAAACGAGATTTAATTAATTGGAAATCAATGGCAACGTAAACGGCTTGATTTATAATCGTTTCTTAATAACCCTGATACTTCTACTGAAATGTATTACCGCAATGATTTGAATCTCTTTATTCTCTATATCAATTTTATAATATATCCCATATGGATATTTCTTCATTATAAAACGCCGGATACCTTTATACTTTTCCTCGCAAATAAAAGGATTCCTGGAAATATCTTTGACTGATTCTTCAATGGTTTTATAGAACTTATAACCCAATTTTAGCTGTCTCAATTCATACCAAACAAAAGCCTTATCGATATCAGCTTCTGCTTCTGATAGGATAGATACGTTAAAAATCATAATAGATTTTGATACTTCTTCTGTACTTCCGTCCACGGTTTGAACTGTCCGTTACCGGCTTCTATCTTTAGAATCCTCTCATCCAGGATCTTTTTATGTTCCGGTGGAATATCCCCGATCGATTGTTCCCGGGCAATATCGTCCCATAAAGCCTGAACAACTTTAATCTTCTCTTTAACAGATAGCTTATGTAATTCTGACATTTGAGTCTTTGTCATATTTCTGATCTTTTTACAAAGATAGTTTGTTCTGTTTTGACTATCAGCAATGAGTTAAAATATTTTTATCCGATAATGCCAGGAATGCTATATAATCTACTTATGATGCAAATCAAACCACTTTCAGGGATCAAAAAGTAATCTGAATATAGGGAATGAGGAATAATAAATTCGATATCGCTTGAAAATCAATTGATTTACCCTGGACCCATGAGGCGTCAATTGATTCTAAGCCTTCATTAAATAAATATTTATGATTCTCCACTGATTCATAAAATCAGTATCTTTAATCCTCTGTTATAGATAATCCTCTGTATGGCAAACACTAACTTCCGGTTTCTTGAGTCTGAATGGCCGGAGCTATTCAAATATGCTGTCAAAGCCGAAAGCATGTGTCTCCCGGAGCCGGATGTGTCGGCCCTGTTCTGCAGGATAACTCTCGAGAAGGCCATCCACTGGATGTTTGAAAATGACCCGGACCTTGAAATGCCATATGATACCTCGCTGGCTAACCTCATGAATAACTGGGCTTTCGGAAACAGGCTCCCCGGGCAGATCCGCGATTCACTTCACCTTGTCCGAAAAATAGGTAACCTGGCTGCCCACGGTCAGGAGATTGCAAAGAAGCAGTCGGAACAGGCACTTTTGATACTATACGACTTCCTTGCCTGGTTCAACGGCGCTTACGGCAAGATAGAATTCAAAAAGCCCAGGTTTAACTTTTCCCTGATCTCTGAAATTATACCCACTTCGGTCCAGCTTTCGGAAGATAAAAACCTCCTGAAAGCCCAGATGGAGGAACTTTCGAAGCGGGAGTTGGAACTATCATCGGTCAGGAGCAGGATAGACGAGCTGAAAAAGGAGAATGAGGCTCTTTCGGAACAGATCCGAAACCGGAGGAAAGCAGTAACCGAAACAGGCCCTGTATCATATAGCGAGGAGGAGACCCGAAAACTTCTGATCGACCTTACAATTGCCGAGGCAGGCTGGAAGATCCATAATAATACTGGTCATAAAAGCCAATGCGTAAGGGAGTATCCTGTTACGGGAATGCCTAATGAAACAGGTTATGGATTTGTCGACTATGTTCTGTGGGGGGAGAACGGTTTACCGCTTGCAGTTATCGAAGCAAAGAAAACAATCCACAATCCCGAGAAGGGCAAACACCAGGCTGAACTTTATGCCGATTGCCTTGAAAAAGCAACAGGGCAACGACCTGTAATATTTTATACCAACGGTTTTGAAACAAGGATCTGGGATGATACATTTTATCCCCCGCGAAAGATTTACGGTTTCTATTCGAGAGATGAACTACAACTGGCTGTCGGCAGGCGGACTGAACGACAGGATATTCGTACAATCCCTGTAAACAGGAGCATTTCAGAGAGGTACTATCAGGTTGAAGCCATCCGCAGGGTTACGGAACATTTCTGTGCTGACAGAAAACCAACCGGTATCTCAGGGTCATACAGAAGAGCCCTTCTTGTTATGGCTACCGGCTCGGGGAAGACACGAAATATTATTGCCCTCGTGGATATTCTCGTAAAAGCCGGCTGGGTTTCTAAAGTTCTCTTCCTGGCCGATCGTAATGCACTTGTCAAACAAGCCAAGGATGCCTTTAATGAGCATCTCCCTTCCTTATCTACTGTCAATCTCTGTAAAAACAAGGAAGAGAAGAACAACAGGATTGTGCTCTCGACCTATCCAACAATGCTGAACCTCATTGATTCTGCGAGGAACGATGAGGGAAGGTTCTATACTCCCGGCCATTTTGACCTGATAATTATTGATGAGGCGCATCGTTCCGTTTATCAGAAGTACGGTGCAATATTCGACTATTTTGATTCACTGCTCGTTGGCCTGACAGCTACACCAAAGGACGAGGTTGATCGTGACACATACAAGCTGTTTGAGTTGCCAAAATATGACCCGACCTATTACTATTCACTCGAGCAGGCAGTAAAGGATAAGTTTCTGGTGCCTCCTGTTGCTATGAGCGTCCCGCTGAAGTTTGTCAGGGAAGGAATTAAATATCATGATCTTGCCGAGGAGGAAAAATCGGAATATGAAGATCTGTTTTATGATGAAGAGACCGGCTATATGCCCGACGAGATTGGAGCAAGCTCCTTAAACGCCTGGTTGTTCAATGCCGATACAGTACGCAAAGTCCTGGCACATCTGTTTAAGCACGGCTTAAAAGTCGAAGGAGGCGATAAGCTTGGAAAGACTATAATCTTTGCAAAGAACCATAAGCATGCAGAGTACGTTCAGAAATTGTTCTATAAAGAGTTCCCGGGTTATGGAGGGGCTTTCCTCGACGTTATAGACAATTATGCAGATTATTCACAGGATCTTATTGACAGGTTCAAGGACAGCGCTAAGTTTCCCCAGGTCGCCGTATCGGTCGATATGCTCGATACAGGTATAGATGTTCCTGAGATAGTAAACCTGGTATTCTTCAAACCGGTTCGCTCATATTCAAAGTTCTGGCAGATGATTGGACGGGGAACCAGGTTATGTAAGGGATTATTCGGTCCGGGGAATGATAAGAAGAACTTTTACATTTTCGATCTATGTGAGAACTTTGAGTTTTTTGAAACAGTCATTAATCAAAAAGACTCAGGGATTACTGAGAGTATAAGTCAGAGGATATTCACCCGGCGGCTCCGGATGCTTCAGGCAATAGCTGTTATGGACAATTATGATTATGAGAAACATGCACCATTCAGGGAACTGCTTCTCAATCACATACAATTAGAGATCAGCAGGATTGATCCAGAGAGTTTCATAGTAAAACCATATATGAAGCAGCTTCTGGCATACAGAAACAGGGATAAACTGAATAATCTCAACGATCACGAAATTGAAGAGATTGAACAGACCCTCGTGCAATTATTGCAGCCTGTGGAGGGCGATGAGCCGGCAAGGCGGTTTGACCTTCTGATGGTGAACCTGATGCATGCAAAAATAAGCAGATTGCCATCGGAAGCAAGGTTGACAGATGAACTTGCAGGAATAGCCCGGGAACTCCTTAAGAAGAAAAACATAAAAGATATCGCCTTGAAAGAGTCAATCATCAAACCACTCATTGACAGGGAATATCTGAGATCACTTGATCCGGTTTCTTTGGAAAATGTCAGGATAGAGTTGCGCGATCTGGCCATTTATGCTGAAGGCAGGGGCAGGAAACATAGTTTATTCCGATTTTGAGGATTATCTCGATGAAGGAGGAGTTGGATTTAAAGATATCATTAAGCCTTACGAGGACATGGAGGCATACAGGTTCAGGGTAGAACATTTTTTGAAGGAGCATATTAATCATCTGACGATTTCCAAGCTTAGGACAAATAAGCCACTCACTTCTGATGAACTTAACGAATTGGAGAGGCTGATATTTGATCAGGGTGCGTTGGGAACAAAGGAAAAGTTCCAGGAAGCCTTTGGAGTCGATCATCCTATTTCGTTTTTCGTCAGGAAGATTGTCGGTCTTGATTCATTTGCTGCGAAACAGGAGTTCTCAGAACTATTGGGAGCCGTTCCCATTTCAGCCACCCAGATCAAATTCATCAACAAACTGATCGATCATCTGACTATCAATGGAATAATTGAGAAGGCGATGCTTGTCCAGCCGCCATTCACGGATATTAATGATAAAGGAGTATTTGGCGTATTTTCAGATGATCAGGTAGGAAAGATCGTGTCGATAATTGACAGGATAAATGGAAATGCGGAGAGGGTGATGGTGGGGTGAGACTTTTTGATATTTGAATTAAGTAATTCCTAAACAAATACTTAACAACACTGAATTTTGTTTCATTATTAAGAATTTCATGTAAAAAACATGTTCCAACAGTAAAATAGGGCAGAAAATGTTGAAACAAAATTTGAGTCAGACACTTAAATATGTGAATATTAATATTATAATGAGTTTTAAGGATTAATTAACTATAAAATATTTGGATATTGTACAGAAATAGTATTACATTTGATACCACAATTGAATAAAATTTAAAATAAAAATAAATGAGGATACAACTCTAAAGGATATAAGAACGGAGTTGGAGAATCTAAAGACAGCCGATGTTATTGAGATACCGCTTAATCATATCAGAAAGATCACATCTTTTCTGGGAGCCATTGAGGTTCAGGACATAGGATCAAGCATCCGGTTTAAACATCAACTATTAGCAGATCATCCGGAATATCATGGTTATTTTAAAGTGCATAAAATTCATTAGGGAGGCGATCAGGATATGATCCGTAAGAATGACTTCAAAAATTATCTTCTGCGTCCGCTCTTTTTAATAATTGAAATGAAAGAAAAAGTATAAAGCAATGTCACAAAAGGATTTAAAGTATTATCAGGAATTAAGTTATCCCATTCATATTGAAAAGATAAACGGAGAGGATGAACAGCCATATATGGCATGGTGCAACGAGCTGGGAAAGTACGCCTGTTATGGGAGGGGCGAAACGGAGGCAGAAGCGGTTTCAAATTTTATTGAGGATAAATCGAGTTTCATAGAATATCTTTTCAATTCAGGAGAGACAATACAGGAACCAGGAAAGACCGAATCGGAAAGTTACAGTGGTTTTTTCAATGTAAGAACATCTCCGGTAATCCATGCAAAACTTGCCTTACAGGCCAGGGAAATGGATATTTCTCTTAATCTATATCTTAATCAGATACTCTCAGGCGCTGTTGAAAAACGGCAGTACGATAATCAGATAATGAATAAATTAGGGGAACTTTGTGGGAAGCTTGAGCAACACCATTATGAAGTGACCCGTCAGCTGAGTTACCAGGCTGAGTCGATCAGTACCCGGTTCAAGTGGAAGGCTGAGTATTCAAATGAATATCTTGTTGTTGCTTAACAATCGATTACATGAAACCCAAAATATCACCTCAGGATTACCGTAATATACTTGAAGCGCTTGAGCTATCAAATATTTCAATGGTTGATTCATCATTCAGGCTTAGAGACGAAAACATCTCCAAGTCATTGTCGATCGAAATAGCCGAGAAATTTACCTTTGAGCAGAAGGATAATGTCCTCACCGTTTCATATTCTTATAAGCTTCATGCCCAAAGCGCCGAAATGGCAGAACCGGCAATTTCGATAACTGCAAAGTATTCTGTTAAATATGCTGTTACAAAAGATGTGATTGTTACAAAAGATTTTATGATTGTCTTTTCTGATCTCACGGTTAGCATGCTGCTATGGGCATATTTCAGGGAATATGTTAATAATTCCGTTTACAGGATGGGAATGCCGCCGCTGGTACTTGGTCTTAAGAAGAAGTAATTTTTTATTTTTCGGTCTAAGTTTTTCTTTGGCACTGTTCAAATTAATTTAAAAATATTTACAAAGTCCGGCATTATCGGACTCAGATGTTTTTAATTTGACTTTGCAGATAAAATGCATTGATTCATACGTAGTCAGAAACTCTGATGAATAACTTTTTCAAAAGCCCCAAAAAGCCTAAGACAGAATTTGTGTTTTGGGGAGTAATTATGCTTTTGATGCTTTCAGTTTTTATCTATAGTTCGATCCTTCTGATCGGGCAAGCTACTCCCCTTTTCACAAAGAATCATATGGCAAATGAGTGCTTTGTCATTTCATCTTCACTATTTATGGTCCTGGGGATTATTCAACTCAGACGTCTTAAGAACTCCTTGCATGAACAGGATCTTAATCAGAGGCGGAAAAGGCAAATGAATCAATTGAATAGTTCCGGAAAATAAATTCAGGTTTCTCAATTCTCTCTGGCAGTTCAAAATTAAATACTATTTTTAACTATCCGGACGAACCATTTTCCGGCTGGTAGTTGTATGTCAGAGACCCGAAAGAATACTCTCTTCCTGCTGCTTGCAGGCTTTTTCATCACTAACGCCATAATGGGAGAGATGACAGGCGGCAAGATAATACAGCTCGGGCCCTTCGCGCTTAGCATGGGTATAGTTCCCTGGCCTGTGGTCTTCCTGAGTACTGACCTTATCAACGAATACTATGGAAGGGATGCTGTGCGCCGGCTTACCTTTCTTACCTCCGTGTTAATAATTTATGCCTTTGTACTTCTCTATCTTGGAATGTCGGTCAGGGCCGCTTCATTCTCGCCGGTTGACGATGCTTCATTCAGTAAGGTCTTCGGCCAGAGTATGTGGATAATAGTAGGGAGCCTCGCTGCCTTCCTGTTCTCACAGCTTGTCGACGTGCTTGTATTCCTTGCCATACGCAGGAGAACAGGATCTAAACTGCTCTGGCTTAGAGCTACAGGATCTACTGTTGTATCTCAGCTTATCGATACTTTTATTGTTGCAGGCATTGGATTCTGGCTTCCGGGAAAGGTTTCTTTCTCCGATTTTCTCAGTATGGCATCGTCGGGCTACGTGGCCAAGTTGCTGATTGCTATCGGGCTGACTCCTTTTATATATCTTGGTCATATCGCTATAAACAGATATCTGGGACATCATAATTGAGATTATTTCATACTATTATAACAACATATTGCAGGACATGTTTTGCCTCTGATAAACAGCAGGAAAAAACAATAACTTTACATCAGCATGGTCGCTGAAAAGTGAAAGATATTAGGATTACTAACCAACAAATATTTATAAAATGAGAAAAAGATTTATAGTCACTATTGTGTGCTTATCGGTATTTCTGGGGTCCTATGCCCAGGAGCTGGCTAACTTCAGACGGGCTCCAATTATCTCACCTGAGATAGGAGAAAAGACAGTTATTTTCAGAATGACGGCACCTCAGGCAAAGCTTGTGAGACTTTACGGATCATGGATGAGAAGCAACGATTCTTCTGCCAATATGGTTAAGGACACTTCCGGCGTATGGACCATAAGCATTAACAAGCCGGCCGCAGAGATCTATACTTACAACTTCATTGTTGACGGACTAAACCTAAACGATGCAAACAATGTGTTTGTCCAGAGAGACGGAGTCCGTTATCTCAGCGTTCTTCTTGTACCTGGTGATGTAACTGCTAATTATTTCGAAGCCGGAAAAAGGGGGAACCTCAGGAAGGTTTGGTATGACTCGCCTACTATTGGCAAGAACAGGCGTATGTATGTATATACACCCTATGGATATGAAACAGGAAACGAAAGCTATCCTGTTCTTTATCTGCTTCATGGGGGAGGTGGCGATGAGGATGCCTGGAGCACAATGGGTCGCGCCTGTCAGATCCTTGATAACCTTATTGAAAAGAAGCTGGCCGTTCCTATGATCTGTGTTATGCCAAACGGTAATCCCGGACAGGTGGCAGCTAAAACCCTGTTGCTGGCGGAAACTACCTACGATCGAACCGATCCGAAATTTACAAACCTGTATATCAACAGTATTGTTAAGGATATAATACCTTATGTCGAGAAGAATTTCAGGGCAGTACCAAAGCCTGAGGCCAGGGCTGTTGCCGGACTTTCGATGGGTGGAGGTCATACAATGAGCGTAACAAATGAGTATCCGGGAACCTTCGCCTACATCTGTCCGCTTAGTATGGGTATCAGGGATAACCAGCCCGATATCGACGCAAAACTCCAGGGTATCAAGAAGGCAGGCTATAAACTATACTGGATAGGTTGCGGCAGTGAGGATTTCACCTTTGCCGGAGCCAAATTGCTTGATGCGGCGCTGACCCGCAACGGATTGGAACATACATTCAATATTTCCGGAGGCGGACATACCTGGGCTAACTGGAGAGTTTACCTGAACACTTTCGGGAAATTGTTATTTAAATAATTATAAAACGGCTATTACTAATCCGACTAAAAGATACTTGTATGAATAGAAAATATTTTCTCGCAATACTGAGCCTTTTCATCTTTCTAGGCTCTCAGGCCCAGGAACTGGCCAACTTCGCAGCTGCAAAACCCCTTGTATCACCTGAGATTTCAGGCAAGGAGGTCTTTTTCAGAATATCGGCCCCATATGCTGATACCGTGAAACTTTATGGTTCCTGGATGAAGGACTTTAAATCATCGGCAATAATGAAGAAGGATGAAAAGGGCCTTTGGTCTGTATCGGTTCCTACTCCTTCACCTGAACTCTATACCTATAGTTTTGTTGTTGACGGCCTTTCGGTAAATGATCCGGCCAATATCTTCACCCAGCGTGACGGCACCAGGTACCTGAGTGTTCTTCTGATTCCCGGTGATCTTACCGCAAACTATTTTGAGGCAGATCAGCATGGTACCCTCTCACAGGTGTGGTACGAATCTCCTGTACTTAGCCTGACGAGACGAATGTTCATTTATACTCCTTACGGTTATGAAAGCAGCAAGGCTAAATATCCTGTTCTTTATCTTCTTCATGGGTCAGGAGGTGATGAAGACGCCTGGACAACTATGGGGCGCACCTGCCAGATTATGGATAACCTTATTGCAAAGAAACTCGCGGTTCCAATGATAGTTGTTATGCCAAACGGAAATCCCGGCCAGCAGGCAGCTAAAACCATGCTGCTGCCCGAGAAGGTATTAGACCGTACTGATCCCAATTTTGCCAACCTGTATGTGAACAGTATCGTTAAGGATATTGTACCCTTTGTTGAAAAAAACTTCAGGGTTATTTCGAATCCGAATTCAAGGGCTATTGCCGGACTTTCAATGGGAGCAGGTCATACAATTAAGTGTACCAATCTTTACCCCGGCTTCTTCAAATACATCTGTCCGCTTAGCAATGGGATAAGGTTAACAGACCAGAACAAGGCTGAATATGATGAGCAATTTAAGGCGCTAAAGAAGGCTGGCTATAAACTTTATTTTCTTGCCTGCGGGGATACTGATTTTCTTATTGAATCTGCCAAAACCCTCGATGCAACCCTCACCAAAAACGGTTTGAAACATACCTTCTTTGTCAATTCCGGTGGTCATACCTGGGCAAACTGGAGGATTTACCTCAATACTTTCGGGCCGATGCTTTTTAAATGATTAATTATTGAAACCGGAAAGCGCTCCCTGCTAATTGAGTTTTCCGGTTTCTCTTATTCATCAGTTATCATTAAATTATTTGATGCTTTGTGCTTAACGGGCGATGTATGAATCTGATCCGTTCTTTATACCACTTACCGCTCATCAATTGTTTCAGGGGTTCGGGAACCACATGAGGCTACAAGTATGCAAAACTTCTGAATTGTGCCGGGAAAAGGGAAAATACAAATAAACCAAATAGCACAAAAAAAATCAGGCGTCCTTATTTGGGTAATAAAAAAAGTGATATATTACATGGTGCGCTTTAAGGTTTAATTTGGACTATTATAAAAAATAATCAAAATGTGGTGGAAGCTTTAAGTGTTATCGCTGCTTATGAAAGCAACTGATTAGCTCTATTTTTATTAACTTTAGGCACTCTAGACACTCTAGACACTCTAGACACTCTAGACACTCTAGACACTCTAGACACTCCTAACTCTAGATCACTGATTAGTTACAAAAATTCTAATGAGTATGGCTTTTAAATGTTATCCGGTTACTGTCAAACTAAATTTTTTACTATGCAGATAAATTCTCTTCTGTCGGAGACTACATTATGGAACCTATTACTAAGGTTTTTTCTGAATCTGGGAGTCCTGTTTATCCTTGTCGGACTTATATATTATAAGTTCTCAAAGAAAGAGAACCATTTGTTCTCTTATTTCCTCATTGGAATAATGATTTTTCTGATCTGTGCCATACTTGGGACTAAAGAAATAAAGATGGGTACAGCCCTGGGACTATTTGCCCTTATTGCTATTATACGTTTCAGAACTGTGCAGTATTCTGCTAAAGATATAACCTATGTCTTTATTATTATAGGGATTTCTGTAATCAATTCCCAGGCTAATATTCCGCCTCCCATACTTGGCGCAGTAATTATCAACTTCAGTATACTTCTGATTACATATATTCTTGAGATCTTTTTACAGAAAAAAAGCCTGAGTAAATTAGAAGTAACATATAATAATCTGGAATTACTGAAGCCCGGGCGTGAAAATGACCTCTTTAAGGATCTTGCCGGGCATACGGGCCTGGAAATAAAAAGGGTCACAATTCAAAAAATTAACATTGATAAATCAAATGCCGAAATTGATGTATATTTTAAAAAGGTATCAATGTCATCTGAGCTGGAGACAAATACATCAGATATATGATTTTATGAAAATTTCAATAGTTCTGAAATCACTGTGACATATGTTCAGTATGGAATGGAGAGATCGAAAAGCCTGAAGTCAGAATTTTACTCTGGCTCCTGAGGGCAATCCCTGATAATAGGATCCATCCTTATAAATTAACATTGCTCCCGGCAGATTACTGCCAAGGCCGGCATCAATTCCGAATACTTTGTTGTCGAAAAGTGTTTTAATCTCTTTTCCGGTAGTATGTCCTACAACAATATGGTTAAGGTCATAGAAATTAAAAATTGAATCTGTTTTTGTCTCACAGAAGGATTGATCGGTAAAAAAACCTCTGTACCAGAACGGGCCGTCTTCGTTAATTAAGAAACTAAGGTCGGCAATCGCATCAGACGATTCTGCTTCGTTTTTGAGTAACAATTTGGAATAAATCCGGTTAATGTGCTCTACGTTAAGCTTACGCCGAACCATTTCTATTGAAATGCCTGCATGAACAAACATGATGTCGTTTATCAACAGGATAACCGGCTGGTTTCGTAACCACTGGCCCAATACAGATTCTATTGAATAAAGATTAAAGTAGGTAATACCTGAAATTTCCTGAGCTTTGACATATTTTTGGTTGGCATATCTTGTATCCTGATTGAACAGCATGGTTTCGTGATTCCCCAGTAAAAAATGAACCATACCACCGGCTAATAAGGCTTGTTTTTCCAGTCCGTAAAGATGCCAAAGCAACTCAGTAACCATAGCACCCCTGTCGAATGAATCTCCCAATACAACCAAATGACCTTTACCAAAAATCCAGTTCAGATTTTCATCAATAATTTTCATCGACTTCAGAAGTCTGATGTATTTATTGTATTCTCCGTGAATGTCGCTGATTGCAGCAAAACTATCAATTCCGGTAAAATACTGCTTATAGTTCGGCTTTATTAATCTGGTATTCAGGAGATCTTTATATTCAAACAGCAGATTGAATTTCTTCTTTAACTGAGGGAAGTTATTTTGGCTTATGGCTTCAGTCTGAAAAATATTATTTTCAATCCACTTTGCCTCAAGTTTATTGTGATAATAAAAAATATACGGGCCATCGTTAATAGAATCAGGCAGGCTTTCTCCAACAGGGAAAGCAGCAAAAGTGTCCACGCTGATGAATAAGCTGACTATAAGGCAGGTAAGTATATTATTCATAATTTGTCCCGTTCTTTTCTTCCGAAAATAATTAGCAGCCGGTTGTTTTTAAGAATTATTACTGAAAATAAACCTGAAAGTATCAGCAAAGGAAACAGAAAAACAATTAAAAAAATCATTCATCGTAATTATCACTAACAAATAATATCTTTTCATGATTGGGAAATGCCCTGTTCAATATAGATTTCCTGATAATTAATTCTAACTTTATTAGCTGATTAACGAACAAAAAAACTGAAGCATTTGTTTCCTTTTATAATCTAACATGTTAACCTTGAAACAACTAATCTCATTTTCTGGAAACCATTTTCTAAAGCTTTCATTTTCAGTAATTATATTACTGTTTGCTGCAAATTCAGCGGTGGCAGTTAAGTCAGTTAAGGCAGATACATTGTTTCTGTCGGATGAAGTTATAAATATTGAACTAAGATCTGATTTTTCGGCAATTCAGAAGGACAGGGTTGGAGATCCTCAAAATCATGACGGGGAACTGATCTATCGTACGGCTGAGGGCAAAGAAATCA
>CAIMVD010000038.1 GCA_903844815.1 uncultured Bacteroidota bacterium
ACTTCATTTCCTGAAGTATTCAGAATGCTTAATTCAGCTGTCTGGGTGGAAAGGTCTAGTCCCGAAATAACAAATGTGTTGTTGAATGTATCATTATTCGGAGAAAAACCTTCAGGAATAAACTCTTCATGTACCAGCAGGTCCAACTGATCCTCTGAATTGCATTCCCCGTTAGTCACGGACCAGAGAAAAGCATTATCTCCTATCGAAAGACTCCTGATGATTGTTGAACTTTTTCCGATTTCGTCAATCTTTCCTTCACCAGCAATAACTGACCAGATCCCTGTCTCCCATGTTTTTAAGGGACTGGCGGCAATAGAAACAATATTGTCGAAGGAATAAACAACTGCATCTTTCCCTGCTGATACAGGCCCAATTTGTTTATCAAATCTTATTACAACAGTATCCCTGGTTCTGCATTGCCAGTTGGTCATTTCCCAGATGAAATTATGAGTTATAGCTCCACCAGAAAAGGCACCATCTATTGTTACGGTCGCGTTTGGATCGTCAGCCGCCGAAACAGAAGCCCCGCCAGGAAGCGTCCATTTCCCAATACCTATATCAGAAACTGCCTGTAGTGTTATAACAGGTCCACAGTTTGAAGCATCCTCACCGGCATTTGCCACCGGTGTTTTGTAAACATTTGCTATAAGGGTATCGGTGAGTGCAACAGCCTGGCACCCGTTTCCATCCTTAACTGACTTCAGGGAATATTTAAATACAGCTGAAGCTGTTCCTGAAGTTACCGAGGGGCTCAGGAGAACAGTTGTGTCAGTACTGGCAATTCTGAGCGCCGGTTTACTTGTAAGATTCTCATTGTATACGAGCTCCCATACCATTCCACCGGTGAGTCGAAACCTGAGACTAACCTTTGAACCTTCGCAGATCGTGGTATCGGCGGTTCTGACAATTCGTGCAGCAGGAAGCGGATTGACCTTTATTGTAAGGACAGCAGAAGTATCCTTGCACAGATTGTTGTTTCCAAGGAATACAAGCCGCCGGTATTTTGCCGAGGATAAAGGGCTCAGGGTGTAATCCTCAACCGTTCCTCCCTCAGCATCTTTCCAGCCTGCAATTGTTAAACTATCCTGCCATGCAAAACTGAATTGATTGGCACCATAAGCAGGAGAATCTCCATTCAGAATAACCGGAGAACTGTTGAAACAGACACTTTCACTCCCGGAAACGGCGTTTTGTATCTGTGGCAAAACAGTGATTCTGACGACAGCTGATGAATCGATACATCTTCCTGAGCTCACTGTTCTCCTGTACCAGGTATTGACCTTCAATCCGGCAGGAGGATCATAGTTTTTTGAAGTGGATATTGACGTACTCCAGGTGGAGCCTGAGTTTAGACTCGACTGCCAGTTAAAAAAGAGCGATTTTGAAGAAGGCACCACAATGTCAGGTACTCCCTGTTGTAATAATGGAGGATCGCTGCTATAGCATAAGGTATCAGGGGTATCAACCAGAAAATTGTTCATGACAGCACTTTGTATCACGAAAATCACCGGATTGCTGACATCTTTATTTCCCGTGTTGTCGGTAATTGTTCTCCGAAACCATACAGTATCGTTAATAGCAGAAGTTTCATTCGTAAGAGGCGTATAGTTTATGGGATCAGCATCGTTAACAAGAAGTATGGGAGAGAGAAAATCTTTATTATAGCTCTTTCCCCATTTATAGGTATACGGAGGAGTACCTCCGGCAGGCTTTGATCCGTTAATCATGGGAGGAATCATGTTGGAGCAAACGGAATCTGTCTCCAAAAGAGTTACCGAAGAAAAAATATAATTAAACAGAAATCCAGAGAATACAGGGGAATAGGTATTTACTATTTTACCCAATGAACCTGCAGTTCCACTGGTTGTACCTCCTGTTCTGGTTCCTCCTGTTCCCCCTGCAATTGTCAATGTTACGTTTGACGGAACAGTTAAGCTGTTGTTCGAAATCAGTCCTCCTCCTCCTCCGCCGCCTTCACCAAAGCTGTTTGAGGTATTACCTCCTTTTGCACCAACAGAGGATATGGTCAACCCTGAAACAGAAAAACTACGCAACCACAAGGCTATTGAACCTCCGCCGCCACCGCCGCCGGCACCAGCTGTTCCGCTTGCTGTGACGACTGGGGATGCTCCATCGGCCTTTATAGAATTGCCATTACCCTTCAGCGTATCGCAAATAATTATGATTATGCCTCCGCCTCTGCCGCCTGAAGAACCGGTAGAACCCGCTCCATAAGTAGAAGAGCCACCACCGCTGCCCGCGAACAATCCACCCCCAAGATCGGTGGTATTATCCAAGGCCCGTCCTCCGATTCCACCGTCACCCGGCAATGGACTGCAGGTAGCTGATTCTCTTCCCCCCTTACCTCCGGTCCCGTAACTTGAACCTCCGCCGCCACCTGAGTATTTTCCATTACCGCCGCCGCCTCCGGTAAAATTGTTTCCTTTTCCCCTGGCATAATATGGGAAGGCCTGGGGAATATTTAAATTGTCTATATAACATTTACTTACCTCGCTCTCACCTTTCTGTCCTGAATTTAAGTCAGAATTCTGATAGCTGTATTTATTATAAACAGCTTCATTTGTCAACTGGCAGATTCCTGTTCCCGGGGAAGAAGTTCCGCCTGCAAATCCTTTTCCCGAAACATCAATATTTGCACCAAGACTTAAGTTTTTGCTCACCATTAATGCCAGGACGCCACCTGTTTTCAAGGTACTGTCCCATGGCTGGCAGGTAAGGGTTGTTGTGACCTTTGCTGAATTAAAAGTTGGAACCTTGACCAGCTGAACTAATCCGGCAGCACTAAAGTTCCCGGAAATAGCGTTGGTAAAGGTTATCGTTTTGTCAGATGAATTTACTGAACTGACTATCAGAAACTCGGTTGCACCAGGCTTTCCTAAAGATTCCCTGTATGATCCGTATGTTGGTGATTCCGCAATGTAAATAATTACCCCCTTCATCTGGATAAGCAACACAGTATCACCAGGATTCAGGGAAACGGTGTTATCAACAGTTACCCTGTTCGCAGGCGGACCTATTGAGATAACCCTCTTGTAAGTATTAATTACACCTCCGATATTGCTCTCCTGTGAAGAAACAGTTGTTGCTAATCCTGAGACCAGTAGCAAAGAAAGTAGAAGTATCTTTATATTTTTAACCGATCTTTCAGGCATCAGGCTCTTTTGTGTTCTGCTAAGATAACGAATTAAATGAAAAATTCAATTCCCCCTCAATGGATCCAAATGATTCTATCCGCGTTTTTCAAAAGTATATAGTAAAGGCAGTTCTACGTAAAAAACCGAACCCTTGTCTGCTTCAGATTTAAACCAAATCCTGCCATTGGAACTCTCGACATATTTCTTAACTATCGAAAGTCCAAGTCCCATTCCCGAGGATTTGGTTGTAAAGTTTGGGGTAAACAGTTTCTTCTGAAGATCTTCGGGAATCCCTGTCCCGTTGTCAGATACAGAAACTACTACCTTATCCTGCACGATATCTATGCCGACCCGGATTATTCCCTCCCGGTCAGGGGGAATAGACTGGATTCCGTTCTTGAAAAGATTTGAAAAGATTCCATTCAACTGTTCTTTATCGGAGTAGACAATAATTTTGTCACCGTCTGGCCACTTTACCTGAAAAACAATGTTTACTGTGTTTTTAAACAGTTCAAGAGTCAGCCGGATATGGTCAAGCAGGTTTACTTCACCAGGATTTGTAGCCGGCATTTTGGCGAACGATGAGAAAGCCGTTGCAATAGAGGACAGGTTATTAATGTATTCAATCTGATTCATTGTAAACCTTTCGAGAATCTTATCGAAACCCGGTACCTTGTCGTTCCATGTCTTTAAAAGTTGCTGTACATTAAGCTTCATGGGGGTCAAAGGGTTTTTTATTTCATGTGCTATCTGTTTTGCCATCTCCCTCCAGGCATACTCCCTTTCTGAATTTGCAAGCTTATGTGCACTTTCCTCAATTTCATCAACCATCATGTTGTACTGTTTTACGAGTTCGCCAATCTCATCTTTCCCGGTGTAAGAAAGGTGTTCGCTTTTCCTTCCAATACCTACCGATGCGAGTCCCTCGCCGAGCATTCGCAGCGGAGTAGTCAGCCTGCCACTGATAAAAACGGCAATACTCATTGTAATCACAATCAGCAGGAGTGTGAAATTTATAACAGCAACAGCAAGGTTTGAAATCTCCTTTGCCAATACGCTCTGCATCCTGAAATAGGGAAGGTTCAGATAAGCAACCTTCTGGTTATCTGAGTTGAAATAGGGAACATAAGCCGACAAATACCCGAGGCTTCCGATCTTCTCCATCTGAATGTACTCGCTTCGGGTAAAATGAGAAAGATTGTTGTAAGCCATATTGTTTATCCTGTGACTTGTCAAATCGCGGTTGAAAAGCTCTGGCCTTGAAGTTGCTATCAAAAAGCCCTGAAGATCATAAAGATTAATATCAGTCATAAATACATTCGACAAACTGATAAGCAGATCATTAAGTGAGGGATAACTGCTGTTATTCCACCCTGGGGTAAGCCGTCTCTCATCCGAAAGTCTTTCATCCAGCTCAAGGTAAACCGAATTAAGTTTTTCTCTCAGGTTTTCACTGTGCCTTGTCCTGAATTGTTTTACCGTAAAGCTTGCAACAATGATGCCTGTAAGGATGAAGGAAAAGAGAATTATGCCTATGAATGCCATTTGCAGCTTCTGTCTGAAGTTGAAATTGAAAGTTGTCTTCAGAGTCGGAGGGTTGACCAAAATAAGCAGTAAATTATAAAACAGGAGAATAAAGGCAAAAAGATAGGAAAGTGATATTATCAGGTCGCCTGCAGATAAAAGAGGCCGGCTGATTAGTACAGTAGCATTACCGTTCTTGTACAGCACATGCCTGTAGCCGTCATTATCGAAGAACTTGAACTCCATATCCTCTTCAATATACCCTGCATCACTTTTGTCATATGGAAAGTCGCCTGTTCTGAGGACAATCTTGCCGTTAATATATTTTGCAAAAGAATAGTCCTTCAGCGCTGCATAACCATGGTATTTTTTATCGAGAAGCAGCTCGGAATAACCAGGCTGAAAAACATTAACATCGCTGTAGAGTTCAATAAAAAGACCATTAGATGTTTTTCCTCCGGTATTGAAAAAGAGCTTTCCAATATAGTATGAACGTCCACCCTGATTCTCCATAAAATAAAACGCGGTACCTGTAAGCTGATGCCCGTCGCGTCGGATACGGTCATCAAAAAAGTTAAAACAGTTCCCCGCCACCTCATTTGCCGAACCTATCCTCAGAGAGTCGTCATTCCTGCATAATACTATACTGAAGTTAAAATTTCTCCAGTAACCGGTAAAATATGTCTCATGAAGATAATTAGTGATCCTTTCTGACCGCGTGGTGTCAAAGTATTGCACCTGCATCATACTCACCAGAGTCGAGTCCTTTTCAAGTACCGGCCAGATATCCAGCAGAAGGTGTTCTGCGTCAGGGTCATTTTCCGAAGACAGGGAGACCGCTTCTATCTTCATGTTTTCGGCATTTCGGGCATCCGAAAACCTTGTAATAATGTAAAGTGAATAGATCCCGACAATGAGGGAGAAAACTGCTGAGGTGCTGAAGATACCTGTCTTACGCTTAACTGCTATTCTGATGGCAATGGTAACAACCAAATAAAATGCCAAAAATGGAATCAGTCCGCCTGTCGGGCCTCTGAGTACAACAACCGGCAAAATTGAGGAGGCAAAAATGGCCAGGCCCACCGTTTTGTGATTGATGTTCTTTACAATTTTAAAGACCTTGTAGGTGAAGAGCAAAGGGACCAGCAAAAACAGAAGAACCGACGCATACGCGACAAGGCTGAAACCATTCAGGTCAGTGACTTTATATGCTTCAAAATTCACATTTGAATTAAGAATAAGCTGACTGAAGAGATGGTTGACCAAAAGAAACATGGTGGAACACAAAACCAGCAATGCGGTCAGATACAGAAAATCCTTAAATCCATCTTTCCGTTCCCTGGCGGTAGCCGGATAATCCTTCTGAAAACTAACAGCAAATGCAGCAGCAAGAATACTTAGTATTATAAGGTGCCCGGGTGACGGAATAAACCAGTTCAGCGAAAACCTGTAAGGCATAAAAAGTTCCGTCTTGAAAAGAATCGAGGGAGAGTCTGTTAAAAGAACAAGTGCATAAATTAATGAAAAAGTAAGGAACAGAATGCAGGTTGCTATCCGGTTTCGGCCCCCGGTTGCAACCATCCTCCCCAACTCAATGGAAAGCAGGATAAGTATCACAAAAAGTGCTCCCCATAAGCAAAACGGAATAAGGATAAACCAGGTATTCTCCTTTACTTCAGGAAAAGAGAGCGAAAAAAGATAAGCTCCTTCGCGATTAAAAATATTAAAATCAGATTTAGTCCTGTCAGTTGTAAAGCCAACATTTCCGGAAACGCCAAAATCCTTCTCGAATCCGCTTTTGATTATATCATTTTCAAAACCGTACTCTGTTCTGAGCCTGAGCAAACCCACTATCTGCTCATTTCCTGCCTGGACTGTCCTTGGGATGAACCATCCGTTCTGCAAAAAAACCAACTTCTTCTTAAAGAGTGAATCAGGGAGTTCCAATGGTACATCAAACCCGTTTTCGGAAGAAAAGGCGAGTTTGCCGTCAAGGTATTCCAATATGGTTATTTCATTCCTTTCCGCTACAGCGTAGACATTGTTCTCCGAAACGGAACCGTGATGGTCCTCCTTTGCCAGAACAGGCTTCATGTTGTTAAGGCATTGCTCCATAATGGCTTCCCTCTCCCAGAGTTTCCTGTTGAACATCCCGGTACGGAACCTGTATTCAAAATCGCTGAAAAAAACCGATTCAGCGGCAAGGGCCATGAGGAACAACACAATTGTTGAAACAGAAAGAATTATCCGATAGCGTCTTATCCTCTTTTTCATTTAATTAAACTCTATTCATGATGATATGGCTCGCCTTTAATTATTGTAAAAGAACGGTAAAGTTGCTCGAGGAACAAAACTCGTACCAGCTGATGGGGAAAGGTCATTTTCGAAAGCGAAATTCTGAAATCAGCCCTGCTGTATACCTCATCGGAAAAACCCCAGGGCCCCCCTACTATGAATAGAATCCGCTTTCCCGAAGTCATGAACAACTTTTCAATAAATGAAGCAAACTCGACGGTTCTGAACTCTTTGCCTCTCTCATCAAGAAGAATAACATAATCGTCACCGCTTACTGACTGGAGTATTCTCTTTCCCTCCCTTGCCTTCTGTTCAGGAAGAGGCATGCTCTTCGTATTTTTAAGTTCAGGAAGCGTTATAAGCTCAAAAATTGCGTATTTCTTAATCCTTCCGGAGTAAAGATCTATTACATCCGATATGTTTTTGTCAGTAGTCTTTCCGTTCAGCAAAAAGGCGATCTTCATGAAAACTCTCTCTGGTACAATTTACAAACATGTTTCAGCTCATTTACAAAATTAACATTTTATGCATCGGGAAACGATTAATCACGGGCGAATTAATTATCCTTTGACAGGTATAAAAAACCTGGTTGGATTTTAATCTGCTAACCAGAATTAACAAAGCAGTTTTTGGTTCATTACTGAAAATACAGCTTTTTAAGATTGGTCCGTAAATTGCTGTAATAACCTTTGCA
>CAIMVD010000039.1 GCA_903844815.1 uncultured Bacteroidota bacterium
AAAATAATGACACATTGAATGCAATAAAAACATATAACCTATTTAGACAAAAACTAGAAAGTCAAAAGGATAAAATGACAAAAGAAAAATATAATGAATTGAAAGCAGGAGTTGAAAACCGAATAAAAAATGTGAGTGCAAGAAAGTAACCACACATAACAACGGTTTTGCAAAAGTGGGGCTTCAGTACTCATTTGAACATTGGGAATTCTATTGAACATTAGTGCTATTTTGAACATTTGTTCTTCGATTTCCCCACCTTCGCAAAGCCGCAAAACCTTATGTTTAAGGCGACCTGTGTCTCCATGACTGCAACATCCTGACATCCAAGGCCTAAACATAACACAACAAGAGGATTTTCGTTCATCCTGACACCATATTTATCATCAAAATTCTCAATGGTTTTTGCATCATCATCTTGGCAATTTTATCATGACGTGACAACTTCGTGCCATCTATCAGGACTCTCCCATCTTGACAACTTTATCGTGACACAAAAATCCTGCTCATCTACAGGGACTTTGCAAAAACCAAATGGAGTATAGTTTTGGAATAATTTTTGCAGCTTATAATCAATTACCAATTATGAAAACAAAAATTGCTATAATTCTATCCGTATTATTAATAATACCCGGATGTGATAAAGTTCCGAATAAGGATGGCCCGTTGGCAACCTTAGTTGGCTTATCGTTGTACTGGGACCACGAAATTTTCGGCAAAGAAGGCCGAAGAATTAGATTTGAGTTTTATGGAACAAAACAATTTGAAAACTCTTATGATTTAGTATTTAATTACTCCATTAATCAAAGAGATATATATATCTCGTTAGTGGATGAAATTGATAATGGGAAATGTCCAAGGTTTCCAACTCCATTTGGTATAGATAGCTTATGTACTCCCCGAGGAAATTTATACATCCCAGATAGTTTATTATCAAAAGGGACATATACACTGACTTTAAAGACCCCAAATTTCAACACTACCTCCGAGCTTACTGTTGAAAACGACAGTATTATACTAAATATACCATCAAATAACCATTTCTCTTGTTCAATTCACGCAGTTTATCCAATACCTAAAAATCTTCTTTTTGGTAGCGTAGTATATTCAGGATCAGAAAACACTACAGTTGCGAAAAAGTTTCTAACTGATTTATTAGGCCTTGGATTGATAAAAACAAACGTGCCTAACTATCCTTACCGTCACTTATCGGTTGATAATGAAGGTAATGTAAAAGATAGTTCTTGGCCTCCGGATAACTATTCTTTAGGATTCATTTATAATACTAGTACCGATTTCAAGGAAATATTTAATTTGGCAAAAGAGCATTTTAATCAAGCTAATATCAACATTTACCTGTATACTAGTAACGGAGATGAAGCAAGATTAAACAAGGTAGATGGAATTGTAGTTGTATATTCCAAGTAACCAGTTTTCATTAGAACAATAATTCTCCTACCAAGACAAATTTTACACGAAAATTGGTATTAATCCCGGCCTAAAACACAACACGGATGGTATAGGTAATTGCCTTCAGCAGCCCGGACAGCTTAGTAATCAGCTCCATAAGTCTATGCGATCAAATTTATTTCCACTTATCAAAATTTCGGTACCGTGACTAATCCTGCTACCGTGACAACGTCAATAGGGCTGCTGGCCTTCGCGCAGTTGTCATGGTTTTTGCATCGCCATCTGCCAACTTTTGCACCGGGAGCAATTCTCGCCATTTATCGGGACATAGTCATCGTGACCATTTATCATGACAGCAAACTCATCGCCACTTACCGGGACTGTGCAAAAACGCATGCCAACCCGGACACAGACGGCAACTCCCTATACCACCGGGCCGTTGGGCGTCATTAAAAAAATAGAAAAAATGAGAATAATTACGACTTTACTAATAAATTTATCAACAATTCAAGGGATCTATGCTCAACAAATAGATTCCTCAAGAACTGTCCAAAAAAGAAACTTCATATTATCGACAGGGTATACGCATTTGAGGATGCTCGATAAACAAGTATACCCACTATTATACAAAGCAAATACTGTTCCTTTGACAATTAACTGTCATGGCTCGTTTCAGCTGAAAACACCAAATTCACAACAAACCAAAACCAATACATTATGAAAAACACAATTCAACTTATATCAGGAACATTGATTCTTGTTGTTGCGTACATCATTGAAATGATGCTCTTATCCGGCATTTTAATTGCAATAGGTTTGCATTTCCCTGAGCTCAAAGTAAGTCAGCAGGTTTCCTTTATTCAGTTAATTCTGTCAGGACTGATTGGCTCTGCGTTTGCCCAGTATCTGATTACAAAATACAGAATGAGCAGATTATCCGTTTTCCTGATCCTGAGTTTCATCCTTTTCTTCAGCAATATTTCTGTTGCTATCGAAGGCTCTCTTTTTACACCTGATTATATAACCGGTGGTGTACTGCTTTCATTATTTGTTCAGCAACTACTGATCAGCATAGCATTTTCGCTCACTGCAGTTTTACTGTTCCGCAAAAAACTTTCTGCGTCAACAGCAGAACCGGGTGCAAATATCCATAAGTCGCTGGCAGTTAAAATCCTGGTCGGTGCAGCAGTTTATATGATCAGCTATTATGTGTGGGGCTGGCTGAATTATAACCTGTTTACAAAATCATTTTATGAGTCCGGGGTCAGCGGGCTTCATATCCCTGAAGGAGCAGTACTGTTAAAGATAATTTTATTCCGCGGTGTATTAATTACCTTGTCGGTAGTGCCATTTTTATTAAAAGCGATGCCCGACAACAAACTGAAAATCTTTGAAACAGGTTCAATCCTGTTCCTGTTTGGTGGGATCATACCTATGATTTATACCATCGGGATGTTGCCTGAGGCATTGATCTGGTATTCATTGATCGAAATATTCCTGCAGAATTTCATTTCAGGGGTACTGATTTACAAAATTTTTAATTACAAATAATTGAGGTTCAAGATGAAAAAATAAAGCATCTCCGCTGCAAGCTGCGGTGTATTAACAGCGCATATTCAATTTCATAGGCGAAGCAAGCTTCGGGGTATTAGACCCGAAATGGAATAAAATAATTAACGAACGCACAACAAAGTATAGCAGTAATAAGGGTTTCAGTGGTAAATCGGGCATCGTCCCCCGCTCAAAGTTCGGTTTCGGAGGATAGGAAAGTAGCCCGCAATCCCTTACTGCTGCTACACTCAAACGTTAGGCGTAACCCATCCCATAGACTGACCACTCAATAATCCCAGACTAACAATGAAAAATCTCATATGTACACTAGCTTTAATTGGACTTCTTGGCTGTAAACATGATGCACAATCAAACTTAATTCTAATTTCAAATATACCTGCAACTAAAACGATTGAAGGTACTGATTTAAAAATTCCACCAATTCTCTTGAAACCAGTGAGTTTTGAAGTTGTAGATTCATTTCTTATTGTTGCACAAAATAGAAGTGATTCCATTTTTAGTATTTTCCGATTACCTGAATGCGAATACATGCTAAGCTTTGGTATGAGAGGTAGAGGGCCAGATGAATTTATGACATCATTCCCAAATACAAGCTTGTCATCTATTAACGCTGGAGATGGACGATTTGCCGTGGATAACATGATGAACAATGTTCAATATTATAGTATTAAGGACCTTATTAAGAAAAACTATACTCCATATAAAATCGAAAAATTACCAACAGATTTAAATGGATTCCAAGGAATCAAATATCTTGTTGACACAACAATGATAATTGCACCATACAGAGGTAACATGCACTTAGCAAAATACAGCACCCTTACCAATACATTAAGCTTATTCAAGGAGTATTCGAAGACATTTTCATTTGAAGACACAGAACGACTAAGAGGAGTTTATGGGTGCTATATAGATTTAAGGCCTAACAATAAACAGTTTGTGATTACATATTCAAATTGTGGTATTATAGAAATATTTAGAATTGATGATAACCTTCCATTGACAATCTCATATGAAGGATTCCCTTCACTCGAAGATAATCTAGGATTAAAACAAGATTCAAAAACTTATATTTTGGATAAGAATCAAATGATATTCAGTTGGGCAATAAAAGCAACCAATAAATATATTTACGCTCTTGTATTCAATACTTTATATGACAATATTTCTGACGGTAAAGGATTAAGGAGAACTTATACCCCAGAAATCCATGTTTTTAATTGGTCCGGTAAATTTATTGCCAACCTTAAGCTTAATAAATATTTCAAATACTTTGATATAAGCATGGATGATAAGTATCTTTATGCAATAGATAACGATATTGAAAATTTAATAAGAAGGTATAACCTGACAGATATCTTACCTTGACCTTGGTTTTAAAATGGCTCCGCCTAACACGGACAATATGGGTAAGTTGTTCGTCACAGTTTTTGCGTGACTCTGAGCCATCTGCCAGGATCGACAACCTTGACTAACCCGACCGCACCACTGCAACTCATAAAAACTCTTCACCGTGACTAATTTTCAACCGCATTTAACTTATGCCGCGATCGCACCCGAACGTAATAAAGTTTGTACCATGATTGCAAAAACTGCGCCGTACCCTCCTTGCACCGTGATAAATTTCCAGCCTGCCGGGACTTTTTTACGGTCGCATGCTGCGTCGGGTAACACAACCTCCCCATATTGCCGGGCCGTTAGCCCCAATGCAAGAAAACCAAGTAACCCGCTGAATCAAGAATGAAAATTTAAACGACAACAAAATGACAGAAGAAACATCTAAAAACCAAACTGAAAAAATCCATAAAGACATGATTGAATTATTTGGCAATTTTTTAAAGAAAATATTTGTTGAAAAAAAATCTTTTTTCAATGATAACAGTACTGACATTTTCACACAAGACAATATTCAGGGTATAATTAATGGCTTCATCAACAATCCAATTGGAAGCGAAAATGAAGGTAAAAAGAAAGATTCAAAACAAATTGACGATAATAATGATATTGATATTAAAGCTTTTCAGTTAATTGAAGAATTAAAAAAGACTAACAGAAAAAAGAATAAACTTGACTTTTTTGATAAAATAAAAAAGCAGTTTGAAAACGCAAATGCTGAAACAAAGGAGCTATTTGCTCATTTAATTTGGTTGAGATACTTACCAATTGCTGACACTAAGCCAAAAACCAAGCAAGAAAAAATCAAGTCATTTATTGGAATCGATGTAAACGAAGATTTATTTCCGAATGGTATTGCTTCATATGGTATGGCACAACAGCAAATCGACAATGAAATGGTGCATCTTGTTTGTTTGTTCTCTTATTTGCAATCAAAAGTAACTGAAGAAGAACAAAGTATTAATGACATTAAAAAGGTAAATGACTTAATAATCAACTGGATTTTTGATAATAAGGACAAGTCAGATGATGTACAAGGTTGTAAAACAAAGTATTTTGAAAACATTAAACATCAAAATAAAAAATGGGACGGGCGAATTGATATAAATAAACACTTACCAATTCATAATATGCTGTTACATCTTTGTAATAAGGACAAATACGAACCTATAGCTATTCAAAACCACAAAATCAGTATTGTAAAGAATCTTTATAAAGAATATCTAAAAAAAGACTTGCCCAGTGATTATACATCGTTAAACAAAATAGATGAATACATCCTTGAGATAAAAAATGAAATAAAAAAACAAATTCCAGATTTCAAAGCTTTTTGGCACGAACCTATTGTAAGCAAATGGAAGGGTGGTTATGTGGCTAATTCTTATGAAATTCTGACACAATATCAAAAGCAAATTATTTTATATGGTGCACCTGGTACTGGAAAAACATATAATGCAAAAGAATTGATTAAGGAATTTATCAAAGTTCATAATAATTCATTCTCTGAAATAAGTGAGGATGATTTAAATGATTATAAGTTTCAAATAGAAAATGCAGATTCACAAAAAGAAAGTGAATACAAACTTATAAGAAACTTAAAAGACAAAAATGTTGTTTGGGATATCGTCCAATTTAATCAATCCTTTTCTTATGAAGATTTTATTGAAGGTATGAGACCACAAATAAATGGTGAATTGAAAATTGTAGATGGTATATCAATGTCGTTTAGTTAAGAAAACCATCTAAAAGTACTGATTTATTGGTATTTTGATGAAAATAGTTCTTTGAAATGTTTGTAGTTATCGGGTTATTTTCTATTTTGTGGGATATAAGGGGGTAACCTC
>CAIMVD010000040.1 GCA_903844815.1 uncultured Bacteroidota bacterium
ATACGCAGTTATGCCGGTTGAAAATATTTCCTGTTAATAAACCAAAAGTATACTTGAACTAAACAAATTCAACCAACAATTCTTTATTTCAAAAAAGTTCCTGTTTTTGTAGTTGATCGAGATTACCCTAAATTATTCTGAAAGAATGCGATACAACTCAAGGTTTAGATAATAGTGATGACCGTCAAGTTCTTTCTTCTCGAGCACTTGCATTACGCAAAGCTTATTTAAGTATTCCCTTGCTGTATTTTCAGAATAGATTTTAGATTCAGTAAGGTGCTTAACTTTAGTAAAGGGTTGTGTAAAGAGAACATCCAGCAAATCTTCGGGATTTCGCAATTTTGGATCTTCTTTCTTTATATGTTCCAGAATTGAATCTTTAGCTGAAACAATATCATTAATCTTATTGAATGTTTGATTTGAGCTATTTTCTACAGCTTTCAATATGAATAATAACCAGCTTTTCCAGTCTCCTCTTTGAGAAACTCCAATTAATCCTGAATAATAATCACTCTTATGATCTAAGATATATCTGCTCAAAAATAATATCGGAACATCGAGCAGACCCTTGTTGGTTAAATAATTGATGTTGAATATTCTCCCTGTCCTTCCGTTTCCATCTCTAAATGGGTGAATGGCTTCAAATTGATAATGAGCAATAGCCATTTTCAGAAGATGATCTATTTTGAATTGCTCATCATCGTTTACGAAGCTTACCAGATTTTCTAATCTATTTTGAATCACAGCTGAGTCTCGCGGAGGAGTATAAATTACCTGACCCGCATTAGTGCCTGTACCCCCTTGCTTTATAGTTAATGGAACAAAGCTGGGGCGAACGGTATCAGTTGTTTGTTTTATTTCCTGAAATACCTGAATAAAGTATTTTTGATCAAATTTTTTAGTACTCTGTAAATACCTGAAACCAGACCAGAGTGCTTCTCTATATCTTAATACTTCCTTTGATGATCCATTCGACTCATTGTTCTTATCACTAAAAGCCTTGTAAAGTTCATCATCTGTCGTAAATATATTTTCTATCTCACTTGAGATCTTTGCTTCTTGCAGACTGATTGTATTAATAAGCAGTCCTTGATTGGGAATTACAACACTGCGTCCCTGAAGCTTTCCTAAGGCAGCCTTTGCATCTCCAAGTATCCTCAATATTTCTATTGTTTGATGGAGCTCCTCTCTAATTGGTAATGGCGGAATATTATTCCAGGGGATATCTCTGTTGGGATTGATTGGATAAAGTAATTCTGACATGGTTCAACTAATGTTTAGTGTTTTTCAATATGCTGGCTTCAAAGTTACGATTTTCTAACTTCTCAGACATTAAAAAACGTTCTTTTTAATGTCTGCTCAAATTCTGACCTTAAAAACTAGCATACTTTCATTGCCAAACATTAAAAAAGCCACATTTTAATGTTTGCTTAAATTCTGACCTTAAAACACAATCGTTTTGACTACTAAACATTAAATAAGTTCACAAAACTCACTCTCTCACTCACACTTTTCTCAATGCGTCAGATTTGAGCCAGGTTTTGGACATAGGGGTGTTCAGATCGAAGAAATTAAATGGAATTATGATTTGTTTTGAGGGCCACGAATAGTGCCTTCGATAGCACCAAAGAAGTTATCCTAATGCTTGAATTATAACTTTAACATTCAAAGGATTTGTCACGTTAATAATTGGCTCTGGCTTTTAAAGAATTGCGATTAAGAGATTCTGGCATATTATAGTACGGTGCATAATAATGGCTCTTCTCAATGTGTTTCGCATTTTTGATGGGTTTATACCTGGTTATATTACCATTATCTTGATTTAATGGTAGGTATCCATAATCTTGATAAATGATTTTAACTTTAGAATTATTTGGTTTATTAAATTCCTTAGAACTTTTTATTATAGATCTATCCAAGCTAGTCCTCTTCTGATCGACAATCGGCAAGTATTTTTTCCTACTATCGCTGTCGAAATAATTCAAATTGCCTTTTTGACCGTATGCTGATCGAGAAATAAGAAAGAGCAAAAAGATCATAATAATTGTTGTTCTCATATTTTTTGGAATTTAATTTTCATTGAGCCCTATCAATATGATGAGAAATATTCTAAAAGTTCTTTAAAAACAATTGTATTGATACAAAAATTGTACCAGATTTATAGTGAGTTAATTAGAGCATATATTATGTATGTGTATGTTCAAGTTCTGAAACGCAAATTCTGATTTAATAAAGTAAAACCAAATTTACAATTTTGTGTTAAGGTGCTGGTTCTAATTCCAAAGGGGTTCTTTTAGCCAATCCTTTGGAAAACCCAGGGCGGTAGGATCAATGTTGGGATGTTTTTTAAATAGATCCTTTAACCTGGTCGGTATTTGATTATTAGTGTCCACCAGATCGAACATATATTTCATACAACAGATATGAATATACAGTCTATTCTGTTCTGCGACAGGTGGAACATAATTTATCCATTTATATGGCGGTCTCGGTAATAACCTTGGTTTGCCGGGTAGGTTCTTGTTCCAGATCCTTCCATGATGGGCACAAATATTTCTTATTTGTGAAATAGACTGAAGCCAGCTTGGTAAAAAGCTTCTATTTACTGTTCCGAATTCGCTGGCAATAATATCCTTAGACTTTATTCGGTCGGAAAGATTACCATATAATTTTGAGATTGTCCCAAATGATGCAATATTTAATGTCTTCCAGGATGGCGGTCTGCGAGTGTCTTTATTATACTTCAAATAATGTTGCTTAATAAACTCCTCCTTTGTTTGTGAAAGTTCCCTGTCGATTGATTTAAGTGTCTCATTATGAGCAGAAGCATCTTTGAAATTATGGGAATCTTCAAACCACCATGGATTAAGCTCGTGCGACAGATGATAAACCATTTTTGTTCGCAGAGCTATTTCTATACGTTCAATAATATCAAATAGTAACAACCTTAATTCTCTATCAAATTGGTAAATGGAGACAACATTTTCAAATGTGCTGTTAGGTTTAAAAATGTGATTTACTTTATCTGCCTGCATTGCCAACCAATAACCTGATAATCTATAATATCCCACATTAATAAGATAGTGCTTAGCAAGTGGGATATCATTTATGATTAGTCCCCGACTTTGCAGTTTTTTGATCTGGTCAGGAATCGAGAGCACTGGTTTTGAGTAAATCACGTAAGAAAGATTTCTTGAAACTATTTAACAATTAAGTATATAAAAGCAAAAGACCCGCCCTGGGACGCTGTTCTTATGGGTAGCGTGGCGAGTACTGTTAATGCGAATGTAGAATGAATTATTGATTTGTACAAGAAATTTCATCATTAATTGACAGCAATGAAACCATGAACTTTTTTAGATTGGCTGGAATAAATTGACCACCCAACGCCGGAGTTAATCCCTTGTTAAGTAAACAAATATTAAAATGTAAGGATGACTGGCCTGATGAGGTCAAGGCTTCCGGCTTTTGCATACGCAGTTATGCCGTTGAAAATATTTCCTGTTAATAAACCAAAAGTATACTTGAACTAAACAAATTCAACCAACAATTCTTTATTTCAAAAAAGTTCCTGTTTTTGTAGTTGATCGAGATTACCCTAAATTATTCTGAGAGGATGCGATACAATTCAAGGTTGAGATAATAGTGATGACTGCCCATTTCTTTCTTCTATTCCAATCTCGAAATTACGACTTTTTGACTTGCCAGACGTTTTAAAACCCAATCCTAACCTTTGGACATTTTCAGAACAAATTTCATCGGTACTTGATGTGTTGCATATCCCATGTTTTTAATGTGGGAAGGTTATCAGCTACTTTTCAGGAAATAAATTCGTGTTCTATTTCTTGTGAGAGTTTTGGCCAGAATGATATTTTCCCATTATTTTAATATTATCATTCCAATACTCAACATACTTCTCATAAGCCTTATGGCTCACAAGAAATTTTATATGCTGTTCTGCTTTTATCCTGTATACCATTACTGTCTCAATATTCTGACGATGTGCCTTTTCAATTCTGTGATTTCCATCAATAACATTATACCTGTCAGGAGCAATTTCAGCCAGGATAATCGGCTTTGCCAGATCAACAGTATCTAGATGTGATGCATTTATAACAGCGGATTGCCTGTAGATCGCTTTCACTGAAATAACTTCAGGAATGAATAAATCCGGATTGTCATGAATATACTCAAGCATCTTTGTTATGTTGAACAGGAAAATTCCATTCTGGTATAATTCATCATCATCTGCCACCGGAAGAGGAATGAAATTTTTGTCGACTTTTAATTTCTTATGCATAATTAAGATCAAGGTGATGGTCTAAAAATTACTAATCATAAGTACAGACTGATTCCACTAGTCTGATAATAAATAGTCATATATTTTATATCACATTAAATATATTACGATATTTGTACTGTGAGTACTAATAATGGAATAAAATTAAAGAAACTCCTGGATTTACATGTTCCAGGAACAATAATTCTTGCTTCATGGCTCGAAGCCAATGGATTTTCCTATGCCCTGCAACAACGATATAGAAAAAGTGGTTGGCTGGAATCTGTTGGAGTAGGTGCATTCAAACGCCCAAACGAAATGGTTACATGGGAAGGAGCTCTTTATTCTGTTCAGCAACAAGCTAAATTGCCAGTATATATCGGAGGGCTTACTGCCTTGTCGATGTTAGGATTCTCCCATTATATTCGTACTGGTGCAGAATCTGTATCTCTTTTCTCCGACTTGAAAACCAGATTACCTGCATGGTTTAAAAATTACTCTTGGGAAGAATCCATAAATCACATCAAAACTTCATTTCTTTCTAATGGGTTTGGAATGGAAAATTATAATGAAAAACTATTTCCCTTAACAATTGCGTCACCCGAAAGGGCAATATTGGAATGTCTTTATTTGACTCCGGTAAAGCTTGATCTTATTGAGACTTTCCAAATCCTGTCTGGATTAGTTAATTTGAGACCGGGTATTTTACAAAAATTACTTGAAGGGTGCAATTCCGTAAAAGTAAAGCGGTTGTTTTTGTTAATGTCAAAAAAAACAAACCATCAGTGGGCTCAATTTCTTGATTTATCATCTGTTGATCTTGGACAAGGAGATCGTAGTATCGTTAAGAATGGAGTTTATGATCCGAAGTTTCATATTACAATACCCAAAGAATTGGCTCAATTATGATCGATCCAAAGTATAAAGCACAAGCGGATTTATTACTGCAGACAATTCCATATGTTGCTAAAGAAACAATCTTGAGCCTGCTCCGAAAAGTCTTTTTTGCCACGAAGGCGCAAAGGCACGAAGTTGATCCAAGGTAATTGATTAATAATATGTTATTTGTGAGACTTAGCGTCTTCGTGTCTTCGTGGCAATTGCATTTATTATCTTTTTCGGAGGGGGCTCAATCTTTGCACTCAAAGGAGGAACGGCAATTAACCTTTTTATACGAAGTATGCCAAGACTATCTGTCGATATTGATTTAACCTATCTGCCTATTGATGACAGAGAAACAGCTTTAAAAAATATTTCTGATGGATTAGGACGGATTAAAGCTGACCTGGAGAAGTCTATTTCCGGAATATCTGTAACGCCAGCTTCCCGGGAAGGACAAGATGTTAAAATCAATTGTCAGGTACCCGGAGCACAGATAAAAATCGAGGTAAATACAACAACACGAGGGAGTATTAATCAGCCTGGCCTCATGAGGGTGCATAAAGGTGTAGAAGAGGCTTTCGGAAGATTTGCAGCAATTAATGTTGTATCCTTTTCTGAGCTATTTGGCGGTAAGGTATGTGCAGCGTTAGACCGCCAGCACCCCCGTGACTTGTTTGATGTTAGATTGCTTCAGGATAACGAAGGTCTATCTAATGATATAATGATTGGATTTCTGGTTGCACTTCTATCTCATATGAGGCCAATCAATGAGGTAATCAGACCAAAGTTTATTGACCAACGACATGCTTTTGAAACCCAGTTCTCAGGAATGGCTGATATTCCGTTTAGTTATGAAGACTTTGATAAGACAAGTGAAGAATTAGTAAAGGTTGTCCATTCAAGTTTATCATTCGAGGACCGAATATTCTTATTAAGTTTTAAAGAAGTAGACCCCATCTGGGAGTTATTGTCTGTCAGAAATACAAAGGATTTTCCTGCTGTCCAATGGAAACTTCAGAATCTGGGAAAATTGAAAAAAGAGAATCCCCATAAGCATAAGGTGCTTTTAGACACGTTGCATAAGACTTTATTTGGCTAAAAACAAATCTTGCAATTTCATTTTTCTCAGTTAATAATCTCCCAAAATCAACAAGGGTTTCCGCCAGTTTTAGGTAAAAATCAGTACAGACCAATACAAAAAGAAAATCGTAAGTGAATGTAAATGAAGACCAGTACAAATCAGGGTAGTATGAATATCAGGGTTTTACATCACTAATAATCATGGGGTCGCTGTTCGGATAGATATTGCGACGAGCCCAGCTGGGCCCACATAAAAAAAGAGCGAGAGCGGGAGTGAGAGAGGATAAAACCAATCTACTTCCGCTTTTTTTTCTCAGATTGAAAGATTCCATTGTCTGGTCCACATCTAAACCAAAGAATTTTTACTTTGTTTCTTTGTACAGGTAGTTTATCTTTGTGGTTGCGAACATTCATTCCCCAATTAAATGTAAAGAGTATGCAGTCAATAACTATAGAACTGACAGGAAGCAACTCTTTGAAAGCATTACAGAAGTTAGAGCAAAAGCATTTGATCAGAATTTTAAAAGAACCTGATTTTAATTCTTATTCTCTTCCCGATGAACCTATAAGTAATGAGGATTTCAGAAGATGGGTTGAGTATGCTGAAAATTCACCTAAGGTTAGTCTTAACGAAGCCAAACATCGATGGGCAGAACAAAAGAAGGCGCTCCAAAAACTTATTCATTAAGGAAATTTTTTAACATAAGACTTCTGATTATGAAAAATCTATTTATTCTCTTACTGGCATTCATTGCAGCCGGCACTTCACAATCCCGGGCCGGGGATAAAACGTTGCCTGACGGCAGTGTACGGGTCGATTCCTTACCAGGGACAACAGTGGTCAGGAAGTGCCACGACTTCAGGATCACTGGCGATGGCAGTTCCGCCGAATGGAACAGCGCAGAATGGATAAACCTTTTACCCCAGGGGATAATCCATTCCGATTACCCGACAAAGGTAAAAATACTCTATTCCGAAAAGGGCATCTATTTCCTGTTCAATTGCGCTGACAAAAAGCTGACCTCGACAATGCGGGCCGACAACCTTAACCTGTGGGAAGAGGATGTTGTGGAGGTGTTCCTGTGGACATCCGAGGATTTCCCGGTCTATTTTGAATATGAGATCTCACCAATGGATTATGAGCTTCCGATCATTGTTCCGAATTACAAGGGCAAATTTCTCGGGTGGCTGCCATGGAACTATTCCGACGATAAAAGAACTGTTCATGCAACAAGTGCCGTTGGCGGTGAAAAGAAAGGAGGTGCAGTTGTTTCAGCCTGGATTGCCGAATTCTTCATCCCATACAAACTGCTCAATCCCCTGCCCCAGGTTCCGCCCGTTCCGGGTACGAGATGGAGGGCGAACATGTACAGGATAGATTACGACAACGGAGCTTCTCATTTTGCCTGGCAGAAAACCAACAGGACATTCCATGAATATAACAGCTTCGGCACTCTTGTCTTTGAATAAAGCAGGATTGACTTATTACACCGCAAACCATTATATTGGTACAAATCTGACAATTATAATATTCTTCAATGTTTATGTTGAGAATGTATCACTATACTAATACAATGTTGACATATTTGAATAAATTGAGTATATTTGACAAACTATTACCAATATAATGGCATGGCGTTATGGAGATAGATGAATTAGGAAAACTAATAAAACACAGAAGAAAGGTATTGGGGCTAACCATCAGGGAATTAGCCGACCTTGCCGACTTGTCGAAGACTACAATCTCTCAAATTGAACGTGGTGTCAGCAACCCAACAATTCAGGTTCTGCAAAATATTTTCGAATATCTTAATTTGGAAATAAAAGTGGAAATAAAAAAGCATAAATAATAGAATATGAGGATAGGTACCAGATTGGAAGTCATATATAAAGGAAATATTAAGGCCGGGGAGCTTTGGGTTGATGATGATGGTTTCCATTTTGAATATGATGATGCCTTTATTGATGATGTTACAACTCGACCCATTTCGGTTAATATGCCGAAGAATCAAAAAACCTATCATTCAAAAGAGTTATTTCACTACTTCAAGTCTATTCTTAGCGAGGGGGAGAATCGGGAACAAATTTGTAAAGCAGCAAGTATTGACCCTGGCGATGACTGGAGCTTATTGGTATTAACCTGTCAAAACGACACAATTGGAGCAATAACAGTAAAAAGCATAGAACATGGGTCAGTGTAACGGATGTCTAAAGGATAATACAAATGGATTTTGTTCATCCTGTGTGACAGTTTTATTTGACCGCTCTAAAGTCGGCCCTCAACTCAAATTCAATTGGGAAGATATTTCCAAAAGAATTGATAGTCACCCGATGGGATTTAGTATCTCAGGAGTTCAACGAAAAGGATTCGTCGGGAAACCCAGGGGAACTGAGCTGGTTCCCAAAATGGATACAGGGGAAAAATCTCAGTATATTGTAAAGCCAATGTTGTCAAGGTTTAATTTGCCTGACCAATCTCCTGCAAATGAACATTTAACCATGCAAATGGCTAAACAACTTTTTGGTATCAAAATAGCCGAATGTGCCTTCATGAATTTTGCCAACGGAACTCCGGCATATATTACCCGACGATTTGATTATGATGATAATGGTGAGAAATTAAATCAGGAAGATTTCATATCAGTTCTTAAAGCGGCTCATAAATATAAATCAAAAACCTATCAGGATGCCGGGGAATGGCTTAGCCCATTAAACAGAATTGATTTCCTTCGTATTCTGATATTCAATTTCCTTACTGGTAATGGTGATGCTCATTTAAAAAACATTTCGCTATTGGAAACAGCAGATGGCGATATGATGTTATCACCTTCATATGATTTAATGAATACAAAGATTCATCTTTCGGATAATCTATTGGCGTTGAACCTATTTGAAGAAATGGAACAAACTAGTTTGCCATTAGGAGAAAACTATAGTTATAAGAGCGGGGATTTTATTGAATTTGGAACCAGATTGAAGATAAAAGAAACTATTATCACGAAAATAATTAAATCATTTAATGAAAAAGAAAGTGATATTTTAACTATGGTCGACAAATCATTTTTATCTGGCGATGCCCGGAAATTGTACAAGAGTAATGTGGTTGAAAATTATAACTTGTTTAGGCAATCTAAACCTTTTGCAGGATAAAAACCAAAGTAGAAAATTATTGGCAACTGCCCGAAAATAGTAACTTCAACATAGTATGATGAAAAAACAAATTGAACTCCTGGTATTACTGCTAATTCTCACCCTTTCGGGATGCGATGGTGGCAGTGATAGTTTCATAATGACTGTTAAGGGACCTGTTCCTGCGCTTTCTGCAGGAATTATGCTGACTCATGAACACATACTTGTGGATTTCATTGGCGCTGATTCAATAAACAACACCCGCTGGAACAGGGAAGAGGTGATGAACAAGGCACTTCCGTTCCTCATGAAGATTAAGGATCACGGATGCACTACCTTTATTGACTGCACACCGGAATACATCGGGAGGGATCCTGAACTCCTCAGGTCATTGTCGGAATCATCGGGTCTGAACATTGTCACGAATACAGGATATTACGGGGCAGCAAACTATAAGTTCATCCCCCGTCATGCTTATTCAGAATCGGCAGATCAGCTGGCTGCAAGGTGGATTTCAGAGTGGGAGAACGGAATAGCCGGGACAGGAATTAAGCCCGGATTCATAAAAACCGGTGTTTTTGGAGACAGCCTGTCGGACTTTCACCGGAAACTTGTTACAGCAGCGGCCAGGACACACCTTAAAACCGGGTTAGTAATCGACTCTCATACAGGTCCGGCCCGACCTGCATTTGAGCAACTGGAAATACTGAGAAAGGAAGGAGTGTCGCCGGATGCTTTTATATGGGTCCATGCCCAATCGGAACAGGATCCCATGAATCATGTTAAAGCAGGGAAAATGGGAGCGTGGATCAGCTTTGACGGATTAGATGAAAACAACGCGGGGAATTATGTTAAGCTGATTCGTAATATGAAGGATAACAACCTGCTCGACAGAGTACTCTTATCACATGATGCAGGATGGTTCGACCCTGCAAAACCTTCAGGGGGAGAGTTCAGGGGTTATAACGCTCTTTTCGAAACACTTGTTCCTTTGCTTAAAGCCGAGAGCTTCACCGCCTCCGAGATCAGGCAGCTTCTTGTTGAAAACCCGGCAAAAGCCTTTATTGTAAAGGTTCGAATGATTAAATGAAGACTGACTAACCTTTTACTTTTTTTATACCCACCTTCACCCTCCATAGCCCTGGCAAAGGGCAGTTAACCTTGTAATATTATGTCACTGTCAATATTGAGCTTTTTGTGCAGGGCACGTGCAATTTCAATTGTGATATCTCTCTTACCATTCATGTATTCACTAATCCGCGATGCACTGGTGCCAAGCAGTAAGGCAAGGTCCTTTTGTTTCAGTTTATTTTCAAACATGCGAAGTTCTATAACATCTTTCAACGATGGGGTGCCTATTGGATAATGTTCCGTTTCGTAATTCTCCACAAGGTCAGAAAGTGTAACAAGCTCCTGTAAATTGGTATTTTCCTTTGGAGAGTTTTCATCCACCAATAATAACAGTTCCTCAATTCTCTCTGCTGCTTTCCTGTATTCGTTTTCAGTTATTTTTTGCATTGTCACTAAATTTTGTCAATGTTCTTAATTTTACTATAATCCTTATGCGTTCCTACCCAGCGTATGTAAACTCGTTTAACCTGAAACAACAAAAGGACAACTATCCGGTAATGATTCCCTTTCACATTAAAAACATACCTTGAATTTCCAACAGAATCAACCGAATTAAACGTTTTCTTAACGTCAGAAAAGTTGTCCCATTCAGCTTTACCGGCTCTTTTATACCAATCTTGTAATGGGACCTTCGAGTTAGGGTCAACTTCAAAAAAATCTCTTAGTTTTCTAAATGAAATTATATGCATAAAGATGAAATACCAAGTTACAAATATAGTAAATAGATTCGCGCTGTGTAATATTATTACATTATATGTAATTCTTTTTAATAAAACATTTTTGGACTTACCAAACATTAAAAAAGCCACATTTTAATGTTTACTCAAATTCTGACCTTAAAAAATCGTTTTGACTACAAACCATTTAATAAGTTAACATTCAAATGTCCGGAGAGTCATTATAAACTCATTTGAATCGTCTTATTACACAATAGAACCGCTGAAATCTATTTTCTTTTTGTCCCTATATCAGGCAGAAAAACAGTGAGCAAACCAATAAGCGGCAGGAAAGAACAAACATGGTAAACATAATCGATGCTGGTTTTATCTGCAAGCTTTCCAAGTAAAGCTGATCCCAATCCACCCATGCCAAAGGCAAAACCAAAGAATAATCCCGAAATCATTCCAATCTTACCCGGAAGAAGTTCCTGTGCATAAACAAGGATTGCTGAAAATGCAGAGGCGAGTATCACACCAATCATTATGCTCAGGACAGTGGTCCAGAAAAGGTTGGCATAAGGCAGCAACAAAGTAAAGGGTGCTACACCGAGAATTGAGAACCAGATAACATACTTTCGTCCCACCCGGTCACCGATGGGTCCTCCCAGAAGGGTTCCTGCAGCTATCGCAAAAAGAAAGATGAACAGATGCACCTGCGAAGCTTGTATCGATACATTGAATTTATTCATCAGGTAAAAAGTAAAATAACTGGTGATGGAGGCCAGGTAAAAATATTTTGAAAAAATCAGGATCAACAGAATTACAACAGACCACGCGACTTTTGCTTTCGGCAAACCATGCCCTTTTGCCATTGAAGTTACCTTTTTCCCCATCCTGTTCAGGTGATGAGTATACCAGCTGCCAACATTTAAAAGTACAATAATCGCAAACAGGGCAAGTATTGAAAACCAAAGGATACCATGCTGCCCAAAGGGGACTATGATCAATGCTGCAAGTATGGGTCCCAGTGAGCTTCCCAGGTTGCCCCCTACCTGGAAAATAGACTGGGCCAGACCCCTGCGGCCTCCCGAAGCCATATATGCAACCTTCGATGCTTCAGGATGAAAAACTGACGAGCCTGTTCCGATAACAGCTACAGAGACCAAAAGCAAGGCATAACTCCTTGCCTGCGAAAGGAGGATTAACCCTGTGAGCGTAAAAACCATGCCGGCAGCAAGAGAATAAGGCTGCGGTTTACGATCAGTATACAATCCGATAAGCGGCTGAAACAAAGAGGCTGTTAACTGAAATACAAGGGTAATGATCCCTATCTGAGAAAAGTTAAGGTGAAAAGAATCCTTAACAACCGGATATATTGAAGGGATAAGGGACTGAATAGTATCGTTAATAAGATGAGAGATGCTGATGAATATTAAAATGGGAAAAACTGTTTTCCCTGCCACATCGCCGGCTGATGTTGCTGAAGTCTGAGGATCCTGATTTTGCATATTTCTGAAAATAAATCCTGTAAAAATAAACATCCGTTTGTAAAGCGTGTAATATAAAACAATCAGATTTGAGATTATCTTAGCAGTACAATACCGACACGATATGAGAAAATCATTCCTCCTGCTGACAATTTTCCTGACTGTTGCCTGCAATCTTCAGGCACAGCCGTCATCCTTTCTCCTTAAAGATGACTGGAAAGCCCGGAGGGCAAAAGATGTTCTGGCCGACGGAACCGAAATCACCTCTCCCGGATTCAAACCTGAAGGATGGACAGATGCCATAGTCCCTGGTACTATTCTGACAACCCTTCTTCACAACAGGCAAATACCCGATCCATTCTTCGGAATGAATAATAATCTTATTCCCGACGTCTATGATACCGGCAGGGATTATTACACTTACTGGTTCTACAATGAATTTGACCTTCCGGCTGTCGGTGAGGATAAGAATATATGGCTCAACTTCAGAGGGATTAATTATTTTGCTGAGATCTTTCTGAACGGGAGAAGGGTAAATGTCAATACCCATGAGGGCATGTACCTCAGGGAAAAGTACAATATAACTTCTTTTATAAACCGCGGGAAAACGAATAAACTTGCAGTCCGGGTAGCTCCTCCCGACCCTGCCGGCAATCCAAACGGAGGCCAGGGTGGCGATGGTACAATAGGAAAAAGTGTTACAATGCAGTTTACGGCAGGCTGGGACTGGATCTGCCCGGTTCGTGACCGCAATACCGGGATCTGGGATCAGGTGGCTGTTGAAGTTACCGGAGCGGTCGATCTTCGCAATCCATATATTTCAACGAGGGTTCCTGAGATAAGGCAGCCCGGGGAACCTCAAAAACCTGCATTTATAAAACCGTCGGTCGAAATAGTCAACCCTTCTCCATCTGTCGTTAAGGGTGTCCTGTCTGTTTCTGTTGATGGCCGGTCTGAACGTATACCTGTTACTCTTAATTCTTATGAAAACAAAACTGTCTCACTTTCCGAATTCAAAATAGAAAACCCCCGTCTCTGGTGGCCAAATGGTATGGGTCAACAGCCTCTTTACAAGGTGACCTTTGAATTTTCTTCAAAAAGCGGTACTATTTACGACTCTGATGAGGTAAATGCAGGACTAAGGGAAACCGGCAATTACTGGGACAACAAACTAAAATCGAGGGTATTCACGGTAAACGGGCAAAAGGTGTTTATTAAAGGTGGCAACTGGATAGCATCCGACATGTTAATGCGACTTAGCCGGGAGCGATATGAAGCTGAAATCAGAATGCATGCTGAGATGAATATGAACATGATAAGAGTCTGGGGAGGAGGACTGACTGAAAGACCCGAATTTTATGATGCATGCGATAAATACGGGATTCTGGTATGGCAGGATCTGTGGATCTCGGGCGACTGCAACGGGGAGTGGGCCGACCAGACCAAGAAGGAGTCACAGGCAATGAGGAAATCATATCCCGACAAACATTCCCTTTTCCTTGAATCGGTAACCGACCAGGTTAAGATGCTCAGGAATCATCCAAGCCTTTTCCTCTGGTGCGGAAGCAATGAAACACTTCCGGCTCAGGATATATTGCAGGCTCTTAAAGAGAAAATTTTCCCGGAATATGATCCTCAGAGATATTTCCTTGAATATTCGACCTCACCTGAACTTATGACAAACAGCAAAGGCGGTACCGGCGACGGACCATATAACATTCGGGAACCTGAGTCAATGTTCCTTGAAAGATCTTTCCCTTTTAATCCCGAAACCGGTTCTATAGGTATCCCGAATTTTGACGGTCTTGTAAAATTCATGCCACAGGATGAACTGATGCCTCCGCAGGGATCGAGACCGGGAAAATCATGGCTGTATCATAAATATTTACCCTTGTCAGATTTTCCCGACAGGTACGGAAAAGTAAAGGACATAAGGGATTTCTGCTTTAAGGCCCAGCTTGTGGGCTATGAGCAGTACAGGGCCATGCAGGAGGCATTTAACTATAAAATGTGGGAATGGTATTCCGGAATGCTTATATGGAAGAATCAGAACCCATGGACTGCTCTCCGGGGATTCTTTTATGACTACTATCTCGATTATACAGGTGCTTATTTCGGCTATAAACATGGAGCAGCCCCCTTGCATATTCAGCTGAATCTGAACGACTCTTCCGTTTGTGTAATAAACCAGAAGGCAACAAAAACAAATTTAATGTCGGCCAAGGTCATGCTGTACGATATGCATGGCAGGCTGCTTTCGGAACAGACCGACAATGTTACACTTCAGGCTAATTCATTGCAGAACCTCCGAAAGATCAGTCTTCCTGCAGGGACGGATCAGGTTTTCTTTCTTAAACTGCAG
>CAIMVD010000041.1 GCA_903844815.1 uncultured Bacteroidota bacterium
GAGAAAACTTTACGATGCCCTAAAATTCAAATACGCTCCCTTCGTAAAACGAAAATCTGTAGTACACAAATCAGAACTCGAAAACTGCCAATTCATTGAAAAGCAACAATTCCGTTCAGATTAACTGCAAGTTGGGTTAACTAAACGCTATTGTATCGTATATTTGTATCGTATTATAAAATCATGTTTTATGAAAGTAACAGCAATAATTCCTGATGATATTATTAAGGAAGTTCAGGAATATACCGAAGGAAAAAACATTACAGACAGCCTCATCAAAGCTCTTTCTGATTGGATTTATAGTAAAAAGATTGAAAAATTGAATAGAGAGGTTCATAAAAACCCTTTACAGTTTGCAGATGGCTTTAACGCAGAAACTATCCGCAATACACGGTAAATATGATTTTAGTTGATACATCCATTTGGATTGAATTCTTTAAATCAAATCCTGTTTTTGTCAACGAAATAGAATCGTTGCTGGTAAGCAAAAACGTGATAACCATCGAACCAATTTTCGCAGAACTTCTTTTCGGTTCAAGAAACGATTATGAAAGGAAAATAATTTTATCTTACTGGAAAGTACTACCCAAAATTAAATTTCCGGAAGGTTCCTTTATTGAATCAGCAGATTTTGCTAATAAGAGGAATTATCATAATGTTGGAATTGGTTTAATTGATTCAATACTGTCCAAAGCTGTTATAGAAAATAAGCACCTTATTTGGACACTTGATAAAAAAATTCTCAATAATATGGATGATAAACTTATATATAAGTCTCATTAAACATAACGCCTGTAAATATTCAATATCTTTATTTACAGAGCGATTGAGTTTTCAATGTAATAACAATAGCAGGCCAATTACTAATCAAAGTTAGGTAGAAATCATACCATTTTTATGCAATAAAAACATTACCTGTTTCGAAAAAAATATGTAGTTTTAATGATCGAATGGGAAACAGATCAACTACAATTATGCAAAAGAAAAGGAAACATTTTATTGTCATCATCTTATTGTTTTTCATGGCATTCATTAACTATACCTGCCATAAGACTGATGAAAACGCTTACAAGTATCAATTCAAATTTGTTACCGAAGAGTATAAACCATTTAACTATACAGAAGACGGTAACCTTACAGGACTTGCACCTGAACTGCTGAAGAATATCTGTTCCGGTCTAAATATCCCGTTTAATACGGAAGTGCTTGACTGGAAAGATGGATATGCACTGGCACAGAATGATGCAAATACTGTACTCTATTCAACAGTCCTTAATACCGAAAGAAAGGATTTGTTTAAATGGGCCGGCCCTTATGCTTCTGTGGATTGGTTATTCTATTCCGGTTCATTGAATCAGGTAGCATTAACATCCCTTGATGATGCAAAAAAAGTTGCCCGTATCGGAGCGCTGAAAGATTATTCGATAGAGCAATACCTAATAAGTAAGGGATTTGCGAATCTTATTTATTGTACCGACAACAAGGATGCCTTCAGTAAACTGCTCAAAGGCGAAATAGACCTTTTTCCATCCGACAGGATTACAGCCGGGGCCGCTCTTAATTCACTGGGAAAATCAATCTATGATGTAACAGGTAACCTGACTATCCGTACCGACCTGGTTTATTTTGCATTTAATAAGAATATTCCCGATGAGGTGGTTGCCGATTTTCAGAAAGCAATAGATGAGACGAAAAAAAATGGCGTCCTGAATTCGTTGTATCAGAAATATATGCAATCACCTGATGCGCCCGGCATTCTCCAGGTTTATACCGAACAATACCCTCCCCTTACCTTCCGTAATAATTTTGGTGAGGTTACCGGATTCGGTACAGATATTGTAAAGGAGATCATGAAAAGGAACAGTACATGGTACGATATTAAACTTTCATTATGGAGCAATGGTTACGAACTTGCTCTGAACAATCCGAATTTCTGCCTGTTCACAATGGATCGTACCGATATCCGGAAAGACTTGTTTAAGTGGGTTGGCCCCATAGGTACCAATTCAACCTACTTTTACACGCTGGCAGTTTCTGGAATAACTATTAACTCGGTTGAGGACGCAAAAAGGTTAAAATCAATCGGTACTGTAAATTCGTGGTTTTCAGACCAGTATTTACGAAGTCTTGGTTTTTCAAATCTCGTTTCCGACAGTAATCCTGCAGTGATGACACAGAAACTGATTTCGGGAGAAATTGATGCATTCGTTTGCACCGGAGTTACTTTTCCGGATATTCTTAAGAGTCTTGGTTATCAGTATTCATTGGTAAAACCGTCATTTGCTCTGATGTCATCAGACTATTACATCGCCTTTTCTAAAAGTACCTCTGATACAATGGTCAAACAATGGCAGGATGCTCTGGATGCCGCTAAAAAAGACGGGACCTATCAGTCTATATATGCAAAGTGGCTGAAATAAGACGATTGTTTTTTAAAGTCAAAATGACCCTTCCTCCAACTATGTGCCAGGGTTTAAAAATACTCTGTTTCATTATTTTTGGTCAGAAAACCATTTTTTATATGGTTGAAATTCGGTTAGTTTTGTCTTCTAAACTATTATGTAGTTAAAATTATCATGGAACTGGAAAAGAGAGACATTTTTGAACGGATGCAGGCAGGAGAATCAATCCCCCTTAATGATCCACAGTATCACAGGATTTTTGAGGCTGTTTCGAGGACAATTAAATTGTCTGCAGAACTTAATGCTTCGACTGATATAGATCAGGCACGGGAGCTTTTAGGGGAAATTATTGGAAGCCCTTTGGATCTGACCACCACAGTTTTTGTACCCTTTCATACAAATTTTGGGAGGTTTATCCGGCTTGGCAAAAATGTATTTATTAACCATGCCTGCTCCTTTCTTGACCTTGGGGGAATCACAATTGAAGATGATGTTATGATTGGTCCAAGGGTGAATATTATATCCGAAGGTCATCCTGTTGAACCGGATAACAGGAAAGTTCTGGTTCTGAATCGTGTTGTAATAAAAAGAAATGCCTGGATTGGAGCTGCGGTTACCATCCTGCCAGGTGTTACCGTAGGTGAAAACTCGGTTGTAGCGGCAGGTGCGTTAGTCACAAAGGATGTACCGGATAATACTGTAGTTGCAGGAGTACCTGCCAGGGTAATTAAGTTGCTTGAGAAAAAATAGTACGCAAAACACTTCATCATCGCAGCTCAATTACTCAATATTCTTTCTATTCGATAGCGTCCGACTTTCTAATAAGTGTTTTTTTTCTTAATTTGCGCTCACTTTATGGGTTCGTTTGAACTAATTACAGGATAATGATTTTTTATGAGGACAGTGAATTAATTGGTTTTATTCTCAAAATAACTTTTATAATTCTTTTTTCAGGGATAGTTTTAATCCCTTTTGTTCAGATACGAATTAAACCAATTGTAAGTATAATTTCAGTTCTTTCAATTGCTTTTCTTACCGGGATTTTAGCCGTTAATTGTTTAAAATCAGGAAGTTTCGAATATGTTTTGAACGGTGGTTCTTTTTTTGGCGATATCCCGCTTCGAATCGACGGATTATCTGCCTGGTTTATCCTGGTAATTAATTTCACATCAGTTACAGGTGTAATTTATGGCACCGGCTATCTAAAGAAATCGATTGCCGAGCCTCAGCTGATAACCTCCCACTGGATATCCTATCTTCTCTTTCACGCATCGATGCTGGCTGTAACCATTGTTCAGCACAGTATCGTCTTTCTTATTTCCTGGGAAGTAATGTCCCTGTCGTCACTGTTCCTTGTGATCTTCGAGCATACTAATCCAAAGGTACTTAAAGCCGGAATAAACTACCTTGTACAGATGCACCTCAGTGTTATTTTATTAACAGTGGCGTTCATCTGGGTATATTTCAAAACAGGTTCGTTTGATTTTAAAACAATGGGACTTTTTTTTGGATCAAACTCCAATATCTGGCTTTTCCTCTTGTTTTTTGCCGGGTTTGGATTAAAAGCAGGTTTCATCGGACTTCATACCTGGCTTCCCCATGCCCATCCTGCTGCTCCGTCGCACATCTCGGGGGTTATGTCGGGGGTTATTGTAAAAATGGGAATCTATGGCATCTTCCGCATCATCACTTTTCTAAAAGCCGATTATATAATTCTTGGAGAGATTGTCTTGACATTATCGCTGGTTACCGGCCTTTTTGGGATAATGAATGCTGCCGTTCATCGCGACTTTAAGCGGATGCTGGCTTACTGTACTATTGAGAATATAGGAATTATCGGAATAGGAATCGGGCTTGGCCTCATCGGCATCGGAAAACAACAAAACCTTCTTGTATTTTTTGGATTCGGAGGAGCTCTTCTGCATGTCCTGAATCATTCACTCTTCAAGTCGCTTCTTTTCTTCTCAGCAGGATCGGTATACCGGCAAACACATACCCGCGACATGGACAAGCTTGGCGGACTTATAAAGACCATGCCTAAGACAGCTGCCCTGTTCCTTTTTGGAGCATTGGCAATCGGAGGACTGCCACCCTTTAACGGATTTATTTCGGAATTCCTCATCTATTCCGGGATTCTCGAAGGCTTCAATTCTGCCGGAATAGCTCTTATCACACTTATGATACTTACTTTTGCCGGCTTAGGTATCATAGGGGGGATCTCAATTCTTGCATTCACAAAAACTTTCGGCACGATTTTCCTCGGCTCTCCGCGACAGGAACAGGATCATCTTCCTGAAGAAGTTCCTGCGATAATGTTGCTTCCGCAATACATGATAACCATTGCTATGATCGGAATAGCTTTTTTCCCGGGATTACTTATCAGTATACTTGAAAAGGTTATGAATCCCATAACCGGACCAAACATCAGATTTGATACAGGGGCTCTCGCCGGCTATACCGATGTAATGAAGAACATTAGCCTTGCTTCTGTTATATTTATTGCTCTTACGGGAGTATTACTGTTCCTGAGATGGTACTTTATGAGAAAAACTGAAGTTACTGTCTCCTCAACCTGGGGATGCGGTTACTCAGCTCTTGATCCAAGGATGCAATATACCGGCAAATCCTTTTCCAAATCTTTCGGAAAACTGATGAATTTCACACTGATTGAAAAAAAGGGCTACGACGAAATAGAAAGGACAGATACTTTTCCCGGGAAGAGAAGATATCGTTCATTTTATCTCGATATTATCGAAAAGGGAATAATTGACCCTTCAGTTGGTTGGATAACAAAGTTTATAAATCTCTTTCAGTTTATTCAGAACGGGAAGATTCAGGCTTATGTTATCTACGGAATAATTTTCATCCTCGCCGTGTTTTTAGGAACGGTCTTAAACTTATGGCATTGATTAATATTTTATTGCTTATAGTATTTTTGGCCATAGTGGCTGTTCTTCTTTCCAAAACAAAGGTCAAGGGGATAGTTACGGTGACTACAGTTATAATTATTTCATGTATAACCGGCTATGTTGCATTCAGCTCGCTTTTGGGCCATAGTTATGTCTTAATGCTTGAGGGAACAGTTTTATTTGGTCCGGTCAGGATTAGTGTTGATGCACTCTCAGCATGGTTTATTCTGACAATTAATTTCACAATGATTACCGGTGCCCTGTACGGGTTTCATTACATGAAAAAGTACAGGTTAAGAGAGGCGCAACTCACGCTTCACTGGATCGCCTTCATGCTTGCTCATTTTGCCCTCATAGGAATATGTTCCGTGCAAAACGGATTTATATTTCTCCTCCTGTGGGAAATAATGGCATTATCGGTATTTACACTTGTAATATTCGATAATACAAAGCCGGAGACTATTAAGGCCGGGCTTAACTATTTGGTCCAGTCGCACATAAGCATAATATTTATAATGCTCGGTTTTATCTATGTGGCATTTAAGACCGGAAGTGTGAGTTTTGAAGCTATTGCAGATTTTTCAATGAGACAGCCTCCTCTGGCAGGTACAGCCCTTTTCCTCTGTTTTTTTATTGGATTTGCCATTAAAGCCGGTTTTGTTCCCTTTCACACCTGGCTTCCCTATGCCCATCCGGCAGCCCCGTCGCATGTTTCCGGTGTCATGTCGGGAGTAGTTATCAAAATAGGTATTTACGGGATCCTGCGAATGTTACTGTTAATCAGAACCGATTATGCTGCAATAGGCTATATCGTTCTTTTTGTTTCAGTTGTAACAGGATTATATGGTGTTATGCTGGCCATCATCCAGCATGATTTAAAAAAACTGCTGGCTTACCACAGCATTGAAAACATAGGGATCATCGGAATAGGTATTGGCCTTGGCTGTATCGGACTGGGGACGGGAAACCAATTGATGGCTGTACTGGGATTTTCGGGAGCCTTGCTTCATACCCTTAACCATTCGTTGTTTAAGTCGCTGCTTTTTTACAGTGCCGGTAACGTACTACAGGTTTTCCATACCGTAAATCTGGAACGTCTTGGAGGGATCATAAAGAAAATGCCTCAGACATCTTTACTGTTTCTTGCAGCTGCAGTCGCAATTTGTGGTCTCCCTCCACTTAATGGGTTTATTTCTGAATTTCTGATTTACGGAGGATTGTACAACTGGCTTTTCAGTGCGAGTCTCCTTTCTCTTGTAGCAATAGTTTTTTCCATAGCAGCCCTTGCACTTATAGGAGGACTTGCAATTCTTTGCTTTACGAAGGCTTTCAGTATTGTTTTTCTTGGAAATGCCAGGCAGGAACATAAGCATGAAATAAAAGAAACCTCTTTCTGGCAGTTATTCCCCATGTACATGACTGTATCGCTGATGGTTCTGATTGGATTGTTCCCTTTGTTTTTCATCAATGCTCTTCAGAAACCGGTTGGCCTGTTCACCGGTAACCCGGTCTTTGACAGTAGTTTTATAAAAGCCGGTGCCATTGAATCTCTTAAAACCATTAGCCTGCTATCCTCATGCTTTATCCTTTTCGTTCTCGTTCTTATAGGTCTCCGAAAATATGTCGGCAGGAGGAAAACCACCCAAATACGGCCTACCTGGGATTGCGGATATGGACAAAAGAATCCGAGAATACAATATACAGCAGCCTCTTTTGCCAGAAGTTATCTTAAGCATGCAAAACCAATTCTTGATATTGAAAAGGATGAAACGGAAGTTACCGGCATCTTTCCTGAAAATAAACACTATTCAACCCATTCCTATGATAAAATTGAAAGGGTGCTTATCGATTTGCCGTTGAAACTGTTGAACAGGATAGCCGATCTTTTCCTTTTTTTGCAAAACGGGCAGTTGCAGAGATATATCCTGTATGGTATTGTTTTTATTGCATCTGTAATAGCGCTTCCTCAGATTTTTAACAGGATTCGTTTGTTAATTAATTTTTTAAATAACTTGTGAAATGCTTAGCCTGATTTTAATTCTGTTTTGCAGCCTCTTTTTTACCGGGATACTCATCCGGAC
>CAIMVD010000042.1 GCA_903844815.1 uncultured Bacteroidota bacterium
AAAAACCGGATGAACCCTAAGATTCCTCACTCATCCGCTTTAAGTTAGTCTTTTTATATTGACTGATAATTACTTACAGCGGATTCGTTCGGAATGACATTTCATTTTTATTAGGGCGAGGGGAAGAAGCGGCGATTCTCATCAATCAATATCATCAGCTAAAATATTTCACTTGAGAATCGCCGCTTCTTCCCCTCCCTGATCCCTGTCAATATATGTCATTCCGAATTAATCCACCAGTCTAACCAGCTTGAATTATGTGTCTTAGAGTGGATTAATGAGGAACCGAGTACCGCCCCAGCGGGACGAGCTCACCGAAGGTAATCTTATTGTTATTTATGTCAATGTGGGAATAGATCGGCAGTGTTTTGATAATGACTCTTTATTTTTCGGTTTGTTTCCAAAACTGTGTTAGGAAAATTGAATCTAAAAGATAATTATTTTACGTACCTGTTTCTAATAGAGAGTAATATTCTGCAAAAAGGGACACCTATTCATGTCCACTGACTCCGTTCTTCTGACTCCCGACTTCTGACTTCCAACTTTTATCTCCGACCCTTTGTCCTTCCGCTTTTGTCCTTTATCTTTACCACATGATCTACCCTGAAAATTTTGAAAACAAAATCGGCTTCGACAGGATTAGAAACCTGCTGATTGAGAAATGCCTCAGTCCTATGGGTCTCGAAAAAGTCGATACTCTTGAGTTTATTGATGATTTTGATGACTTATCACAGAAACTTGCTGCTACCGATGAGTTTCAGAGGATACTCCGGTTTGAAGATTTTTTCCCTTCCGAGCACTACTACCAGATCTCAGATTGTCTCATAAAAATAAGGATAGAAGGCACGTTTCCAGAAGTACAGGAGGTTTTTGACCTTAAACGTACTCTTGAAACAGTAAAGACCATTCTTAATTTTTTCAAAGGCAAGTTGGCAGAGAAATACCCTGTGCTGAGTTCAATGTGCGGATCTGTAAAGACTTACCCCTATGTCCTGGAAGCTGCCGACAGGATCATCGACAAACGTGGTGTAATAAAGGACAGTGCCTCACCCCGGTTAAAAGAGATCCGCGCTGACCTCATCGGGAAGAGCATAATGGTCTCAAAAAGGCTTAATGCCATCCTTAAAAAGGCACAGGCCGATGGGTATGTTGATTCCGATACTTCGGTATCGGTGCGTAATGGAAGAGGAGTTATTCCAGTCAGTGCCTATGATAAAAGAAAGATAAAGGGACTCATTCATGATCAGTCAGCATCAGGAAAGACAGTTTATATTGAACCCGAGGAGATTGTTGAGATAAATAACGACATCGTAGAGCTTGAATACGAGGAGAGGAGGGAGATAGTAAGGATACTCATTGCATTTGCCGATAACATCAGGCCATATATCGACGACCTTCTGGAAATGAATATTTTCCTTGGAGATATTGATTTCATAAGGGCAAAAGCGAGCCTTGGAAATCAGCTCAGTTCAATAAAACCCATACTTGTCAACCGGCCGCTTCTTTCCTGGAAAAAGGCAATACATCCCTTACTAACTCTCGCATTCGAAAAACTGCCGGGAAGAAAAGTTGTGCCTCTCGATATAGTATTGAACGACAGGGACCGGATACTACTGATTTCAGGTCCCAATGCCGGAGGAAAATCTGTCTGCCTCAAGACGGTTGGATTATTACAGTATATGCTGCAATGCGGTCTCACTATACCTGTTGCAGAGGGGTCCGAGACCGGAATATTTAAAAATCTGCTCATCGATATTGGCGACGAACAGAGCATCGATAATGACCTGAGCACCTACAGCTCGCATCTCATAAATATGAAGTTCTTCGTTAAAAACGGGAATGAAAAAACACTTATCCTGATCGATGAATTCGGTACAGGAACAGAACCAATGATAGGCGGATCAATAGCTGAAGCAATTCTCGGGGAACTTAACAGGGAAAAAGTATTCGGTGTAATCACTACGCATTATACTAACCTAAAACACTTTGCCTCACTTACCGAGGGTGTCATTAATGGTGCAATGGCGTTTGACAACCATCTTATGCAGCCTCTTTTTCAGCTACAGATGGGTAAGCCGGGCAGCTCATTTGCCTTTGAGATTGCAAGAAAAATCGGTCTCCCCGAAGAAATTCTCAATGAGGCTGCCGGGAAGGCCGGTGTAAAAAATGTCGATTACGACAGGCATCTGAAGGATATAGCACGCGACAAAAGATACTGGGAAACAAAACGGCAGAGCATCAGGCAGCAGGAGAAAAAGCTTGAGGAACTTGTTGCAGAGTATGAGAAAGAGATGTCGGGTGTAAAAATCATGCGTAAGGAGATTATCACGAAGGCAAAGGATGAGGCTCAGCAGCTCCTTAAAGACTCGAACAGGATGATCGAGAACACAATCCGGCAGATTAAGGAATCGCAGGCAGAAAAAGAAAAGACAAAGGACGTAAGGCAGCAGCTTGAAGAGTTTAAAAATATTGTTGAAGAAGATATTAACCCTGAAAAGAGTATCCCTGAGAAAAAGATTGAAGCACTGGGTACTAAAGCTCAAAAGATAAATGTCATTCCCCGGAAGCAGGCAGTAAAACAGGAACCTGCCATCCCTGCTGATCAGCCATTGAAACCCGGCGACCCGGTAAGAATGAAGGACACTCTCGCTGCAGGTGAGGTAATAGAAGTAAAAGATAAGATGATACAGGTTGAAACCGGAAGCCTGAGGTTTTTTGTGCCCGTCGACAGGATTGAGCGAATCTCGAGGGCTGAACTGAAGAAAAGCCTCCGGGCTAATCAGGTCCAAACCGGAAATGACCCTGCAATAGTGCAGCGAAATATTAATTTTAAGCCTGAAATAGACATCCGTGGGGTAAGGGGTGATGAGGCTCTTCTGATAGTGCGGAATCTGATCGATGATGCGCTGATTGTCAGGCACCGGCATTTAAGGATACTTCACGGAAAAGGCAATGGAATACTGCGTCAGCTGGTTCGTCAGTATCTGGATTCAGTTGATGTTGTAAAAGCTTTCCGTGATGAACATGTTGAGTTCGGAGGTTCGGGGATTACAGTGGTTGAAATGGATATTTAACATTTTTATTCCTGACTTGGTTTCCTCTGTGTCACTCTGTGCCTTCTCTGTGACCCTCAGTGTAAGTTCTTATTTTTTATTACACAGAGAAACACAGAGGGGGCACAGAGAGCCACAGAGAGCTACAGAGTATTATATGCACAACGTGGATTTATTATTTAACTTCCAGCTATTAAAAGTATTTCTAAAATCAAATAAAAAATAACTCATGAAAGCAAAATTAATTATTCCTGCAATTTTCATTTCATCCCTTCTCCTAACATTTTCATGTAAAAATGAAAAAAAGGCAGCTGCTGTTCCTGAAGTAAAGAGACAGGAATGGGCAATAGTAATGCATGGCGGCGCAGGTGATATGGCCCAGGAAAGAATGACACCCGAATTGGATTCCGCCTACAGAAGAGGGCTGAAAGAGGCGATTAACACAGGAAAAAAGATTCTTTCTGAAGGAGGATCGGCACTGGATGCAGTTGAAGCCTCTATCAGGAAACTTGAGGATAATCCGCTTTTCAATGCAGGAAAAGGTGCCGTTTTTACCCATGATGGCAAAAATGAACTGGATGCGGCAATCATGGATGGTTCAAATCTTGCAGCCGGGGCCGTTGCCGGTGTGATGGATATTAAAAATCCCATTACTGCAGCCAGAACCGTTATGACCAAATCGGAACACGTCATGCTAACAGGTATAGGAGCCTCTTTATTTGCAAAAGAACAGGGACTTGAAATAGTACCTCCTTCATATTTTTACACAGAGACCAGGTTTGGAGAGCTTCAGGAAATTCTTAAAAAGGAGAAAATGGGAACGGTGGGTTGCTGTGCCCTCGATAAGAACGGGAACCTTGCAGCAGGAACTTCAACAGGTGGTATGCCTAACAAAAAATATAACAGGGTAGGGGATGCTCCCATTATTGGTGCCGGGACCTATGCAAATAATGCTACTTGTGCCGTTTCAGCTACCGGACACGGGGAATATTTTATCAGGTGGACCGTGGCGCATGATATTTCCGCGCTTATGGAATACAAGGGTTTATCGCTGAAAGATGCTTCAGAACTTGTTGTAAATGATAAGCTGGTGAAGGCTGGCGCCAAGGGTGGTGTAATTTGCCTGGATAATCTTGGAAACATCTCAATGCCTTTTAATACAAAGGGAATGTTCAGGACCTTTGCTACGGCTGACGGTAAGGAGGGGACTTATATTTTTAAGGGGGAAAAGGAGTAGGTAGTAGGTAGTAGGTAGTAGGTAGAAAGCAGTATTACTGGATTTAAATTGCCTGATAAGGGTTAACACTTATAATAAAATCCATTAACCGCAGAGGGCGCTGAGGTTAACGCAGAGTTCGAGGAGTGGTCTGTAAAATTGTTATAACTCTGCGCCCTCCGCGCCTCCTCTGAGTACTCCGCGGCTAAAAAAAATCGGATCCTTGACCAATAAAGGGATAAATGGAGGACCATAATAAAAAAAGCGAAGTCAATGCTTCGCTTTTTTACTGTTATTTTTATTTTGTTTTGTCTAGTCTTGTCTGCCGCCTGTAGCCTGTCGCCTGCCGCCTGCCGCCTTTAGTTCAATCTTACCGATCCATACGATGCGATTACGTTTACCGTGGCTTTGGGATTATCTGATTTCCCGAGTACCCCCGATACCTCGTTTGAGTTATTCTCAACTATACGCTTCTCGTTTTTGAAGTTGTCCTCATTGTATTTAAGCCCTCCGTACGAAACTTTTGCATTGAGCCGGTATTCAGCCGATTCTTCAATTCCCAATTTTACGCCCATATAGCGAGTTTCAACGTCGATCGATTCAAATCCGGCAGGCACCTGGTCGATTGAAAAAGAACCATAGCTGCCATTGTACGTCAGTTTTTTGGTAAGGACACCAATGTTGGTATCAGTATATCCGTTTTCAAGTACCAGGTTATTAATACGCTGAATCCTGAGGTTGTCATATTTGCTTTCGCCTACAAGAGAACTCGTTTCACCTATTGCAAGTTTGGAATATTTGCTGTCGACAAGAAGTGCCTGGCTTTTGGTTATGTCAAGGCTTCCGACATACCTTATTGTAAGGTCGAGCCATCCTGCCTCATCAATAGATCCTTTTCCGTAAGCAAGATTAAGAGTGTTGAGAGGCTTTACATTTCCTCTTGTCATTTTACCGGCATTAAGGTTTCCGTATTTGATGTCGAGACTTACCTGTCCTGTCAGTTCATTGAATTCGGTATTTCCATACTTGTTCGACAGTGCCAGAGCAGCAGCAGCGGGCATTTTGATATTGTAATCGATGCTGAATTTTTTACTGTCGCCCCAGCCTGTAAAGTTGAATTTATCATCAATGACTGTCTTCGCTGAGATATAGTTTTCTGACTCACTGAACTGGATTTCGATGTAGCTGAGAAATTTCTCAGCCTTTTCCCTGTTGGGCATATCGACAGTCACTTTGACATCAATGACAACCTGATCCTTGTCCCAGCTTTCAATTACAACATCCCCGTATCTGTTGTTTATATCGAGCGTGGTTTTTGAACTTGCTGCGTACTCCTTATGAAATTCCTTTTTAACTTCCTGCGCCTGTAATGTCAGGGATGCGAGGGAAAGGACTGCAATAAGAAGTGTTCCTGTTTTATAATCTGGCCTTTTCATTTTCATTCGTGTTATGGTTATTATTCCTGATGGTCTGAAGCTGATTAACAATATATGTCATTACCTCAAGCTTAGTCTGATAGTGTTCGATCATTGCATTAATTATCCTTTCGTCATTTGGATTGGCTTTGAGTTCCTTCTGAAGTGAAACATATACTGAATCCATACTTTTCATCTCTTTAAGAAGTTCATTTTTCTGCAAGGGGTTGTTTGCAACGTCAACATTTACGATTTCGTTTTCCATGAGGTTAACCTGGTGTACATAATAGTTTTCAACTTCCTTGTACTGAGGAGAAACCTGCCCAAGTGTCATCCTGCTGTTGTCAGAGCGAATGAAATGATCCCATGTCCATAGTGAGGATAGCGTCACCAGAAGGGTTACTACGGCTGCTCTCAGGAGATAAGGAACAATGCTTTTCTTGGAAGAAATGGTCCTGCATCTCATTTCGAGCTTCAGGCTGAACCTTTCGAAGTGTCCGTCGGCGGGTTCCGAGTCATCGAAAAGCCGCTTATTGGTGCTGATTATTTCTTCAATTGTTTTCATTTCTTCTGAGTTTTTCATTTTCCCTTTAATTCACTTATCAGTTTCTGTTTTGCCCTTGAGAGCTGCGACCTGGAGGTGCTGCTGTTTATTGACAGTATTTCCGATATTTCATCGTGGTCGTATCCTTCAAGGAGGTATAGTGAAAGTATTATCCTGTATCCGTCAGGAAGCCTTTCTATGGCTTCCTTTACCTCTTCTACCCTCGTGTCGAGTTCTTCATACCTGGCAGAGTCATCACTGCTTTCGTCCCTGATCCCGACATGTGATTCTATATCTTCAAAGACCGCTTTTCTTTTATTCAGGGAATCGAGTGAACGGTTGACCACAATTTTCTTCAGCCAGGCTCCGAAACTCACAGTTCCCGAATAGGTATCAATTTTTTCAAAGGCCGACAGGAATGACTCCTGCATTATATCTTCGGCTTCCATCGTATCGTTCACAATCCTCAGACTGGTGTTGTACATTGCCTTGTAGTACAACTTGTAGATCTGAAACTGTGCCTTCTGGTCGCCTTCTTTACACCCGTCCAAAAGATCCTGGTGTAGGTTTCTGAATGCCGCTTCTACATTTGCCATCTTTAGAGAAAGAGTTGGATTAATATGTGTTGCTGCACCCACGTTCTATTGCTTTTTTATTCAATAGACGGGGAGGAAATCAAATTGCTGCACTCAAGTTATAAAATTCTGAAGAATTTTCAGAAAATACTTAAAATAATTCCCTGAGTAACTTTTCCGGTGGAATAATCGAGGCTTGAGCCAAACAAGCTATGAGGTATTGAGAATATGAGAAGAAGTACAACTGCAGCCAGAATTGTATAGAAAGGCTTCTCCTCTTTCCTGTTCATTACAACGGCCAGTATCCAGAATATAAGGGCAATAAGGGTTTTATTGTCAGTAAGGTCCCAGCCGAATGGTATCCCTGTCCATAGTTCTCCAAAGGCATAATACTGAACAAGCGGTCCAAGGATAAATCCTCCGATAGCAAAAAGCACAAGTGCCCAGATTGAATATTTCCTGAACGCCGGATATTTAATAACAGCCATCAATCCTGCAAGAGTAGAGAAAAGCATGGCAAAAAACATGAGAAATATATGAGGAACAAGTATTAATGAAGGTACTCCGCCCTTGAACCGGATGACAATTGGTTTTTCCTTGAAGTAAGCAATGGTACCAGATGCATCTGTGATCTCAACATAGTACTGAATTTTACCAGCGGCTGGCTGCTGAGGAACACCTGCAAATAACCCTTTGTCCTCTGTCATTTTGAATATTTTGTTCATAATGAAAGAGTTTATGGGAGTGGACCTGTATGAAAAATCGGCTGACTGGTATTCATCGGTGCTTCCAAGACGTTTGAAAAAAATTCTGGCACTGATTGAAGTGTCTGCAATTCCCAGCTTAACTTCGGCCTTTTCGTCAAGTGCAAGGCTCCTGACAAGCTTAAGATCATAGGGCTTACCATTAAGGGTTACATCAAGTTTTTTCGGATATGTGGGGCCGGTTTGTCTTTGATATATTGCTGCGCTAACTGTAATAACAAATGCAAGGAACCACAGGAGGAACTTTTTCATAATTATGATTTTTTTAGGTTAGATTAATCTGAGAAATTATAACTGGATTAGTAAAACTTCTTTTTTGCCATCGCGGAGGATTTCAACGCTGATAGTCTCGCCATGTTTTAATTGGCCCATCCTGTACATGTAATCCTGAATGTTATTAACAGGTTTACTGTTTATTGCTGTTATTATATCGTTTTTTTTCATGCCTCCCAATGCCGCAGGTTTTCCAGGTGTCACAAAGTCGGCACGAAGTCCGTTTTTAACGCTTCCTGCAAAATCAGGCATAATTCCAAGGGTTACTCCCTTTCTTCTGGCAACAGCTCCGGTCTCAACTTTTGGTCCCGACTCCCTGAAGGAGAGCTTGCCCGGTTCCGATGCTAAATCAGATGCGGTTTTAAAGATCAGCGATGAAATCTCAACCATTCCGGTGTAATTAATTTTGTCCCAGGTGTCAGCAGGAGTATGGTAATCGAGATGAGCACCGGTGGAATAATAAACAACAGGGATATTCTTTCCGTAGAAGGAAGAGTGGTCAGATGGTCCATAACCTTCATCAGAAAATGCAATCTTGAATTTGGTGGTGTCATTATCACTGTAGAGGATCTTTTTTAGTCCTTCGGCAGTTCCTGCGCCGCTTATCTGAAGGGTTCTTGTTTCATTGAGCCTTCCAACCATGTCGAGGTTGAACATGGCATTCACTTTTGAAAGGTCAACTGATGGATGATCGGCAAAGTATTTCGATCCCAGAAGCCCCATCTCTTCACCTGTGAATGCGATGCAGATAATGCTTCGCTTATGGCTTCCTTTTGTTTCTGCAAACTCCTGAGCCAGTTCAAGCATCATTGCAACACCGGAGGCATTGTCATCTGCACCATGATGCACGGCTATTGTATCAACAGCCCTGCTTGATGAGCCGGGGCCTCCCATTCCAAGATGATCAAAATGAGCCCCTATTACAATATATTCATTTTTGAGTATCGGGTCTTCTCCGGGCAGAACCATTATTACATTTCTGGTTCCGGCTTCCTCTTTAGTAATTTCAGCAGATGCCTTTATTTTAATATTTGTCTCGAACGAAGAAGGCTTTCTGGTCTCATTGAGCTTCTTCTCAAGACCCGCAATAGTGTTTTTTGATGAAGCGAGGATTGCATCGGCAACATCGCGTTTGATTCTGAGTACGGGTAATCCCACGGAGAAAGCTTCCTGGCCCAGCGATTCGAACTGATCCTGGGGATCTGCAACAGTTCCTGAAACCATGAGGACGCCGGCCGCACCCAGATCTTTTGCAAGAAGCGCCTTGTTGCGGTCACCGCTGAAAGGGATATATGCACTTTTAGTATTGTCTGTTTCCGGGTCGGCACGCAGTATCATTACCCATTTGCCTTTTACATCAATTTGCGAATAGTCATTCCACTTCAGGGTATCGATTCCGATGTTGAAACCATATCCTGCAAAAACGACATTCGATTCAAGAGTAGCATCAGAGCTGAAGGCGAGTGGGGTAAAATCTTTTCCCGGAGTAAAGGAGTTTCCACTAAGGGATAAGGAACTGTTTTTTCCCGCAAGTACCTTTTTTGTTACATTAAAGTTCTGCATTCCATTATCTGACAAAGGCTTCAGTCCATAAGACAAAAGCTCTTTCCTGATATATATGGCGGCAAGACTGTCGCCCTGAGATCCGGTATTCCTTCCTTTAAGCTCATCGGATGAAAGGTACCGGATATGCTTTTGTAGCTCTTTTACCGTAACATCGGATTTTTTTACAGAAGAACCCGATAAAATAAGAAATGCGACAGGGAGGAACCCTGTCGCTATGGCCTTAATATTATTTATAATCATATTTATGTTTTTTCCGCTTTTCGAAGTATAAAAATTAAGTATACGATAAACATTAAAATTACTCAAATAGTTTAAAAGCCTCTTTAATTATTCCGATAGCTTCCATCAACTGCTGTTCGTTAATCACAAGCGGAGGTGCAAATCGGATAATGTGACCATGGGTCGGTTTGGCAATCAGCCCTTTTTCTTTCATAGCAAGGCATACATCCCAGGCTTCCTTGCCATTCTTTGGCCTGATAACTACAGCATTCAGAAGACCTTTTCCCCTGACAAGTTCAATCATGTCTGATTTAATGCTGCTAAATTCTTCCCGGAATATTTTACCCAGACGTTCGGCGTTTTCAGCGAGCTTTTCATCCCTGATTACCTCCAGGGCAGCTATTGCAACTTTGGCAGCCAGAGGGTTTCCTCCGAATGTTGATCCGTGTTCACCCGGCTTAATAGTCAGCATAATCTCGTCGTCGGCAAGAACTGCCGATACAGGAAGCACTCCGCCTGAAAGGGCTTTTCCGAGGATAAGTATGTCGGGACGGACATTCTCATGATCGCAGGCCAGAAGTTTACCGGTTCGGGCAATACCAGTCTGTACCTCATCGGCAATAAAAAGGACATTATTTTTTTTACAAAGGTCATAGGCTTTTTTAAGATAGCCCTCATCCGGCACAAAAACACCAGCTTCACCCTGTATAGGCTCAACAAGAAAACCGGCAATATCCGGATCTTTCAAAGCCTCCTCTAGAGCATTAAGGTCATTGTAAGGTATTATAATAAAGCCGGGTGTAAAAGGGCCATAATCGTTCCTGGCATCGGGATCGGTCGACATCGATATTATACTTATTGTCCTTCCATGGAAATTTCCGTCGCATGCAATGATTTTGGCATTGCCATCCTTTATCCCTTTCTTCTTGTATGCCCACTTTCGGGTGAGCTTGAGTGCTGTTTCGTCAGCCTCTGCTCCCGAATTCATCGGGAGGACTTTATCATAACCGAAATATTTTGTGATATATTCTTCATATTCGCCAAGAACAGAATTATAGAAAGCCCTTGACGTCAGGGTTAATTTCTGAGCCTGATCAGTTAGCGCCTTAATAATTCTTGGATGACAATGCCCCTGGTTAACAGCTGAATAGGCAGACAAGAAATCATAATATCGTTTGCCTTCAACATCCCAAACAAACGGACCTTCACCCCTCTCAAGAACAACAGGTAGCGGATGATAATTGTGTGCACCGAATTTGTCCTCGCGATTAATATAATCCTGTGTTTTCATTCTATTGATTATTAAGTATTTAAAAACAGATAATTAAGATTACAATTTTACAAAAGCTTTTTATAATATCAAAATCAAAAAGAAATTGTCTTTAAAGTTCTCTGTGGCCCTCTGTGCTACCCCTGTGGCTCTCTGTGTAAGTTCTTAATAAATTGTTACACAGAGCGACACAGAGAATACACAGAGTTCCACTGAGAATTGTGGAAGCTAATTTAAGGCTTTTCAGAAAGCCTCCATATTAAGGTAATCTGTTTACAAACAATATTTTAACAGGACCAATGAGCCCCGATTCCTGAAGAGGGTCATCTTTTTTATAAAAATGATGAGTTGTAAAGGTGAATCTTTTACTTTCCCTTTTTGTTCCGTTCAGCAACCAATCAGGCCACTTTCCATCAGCGACTCCGTCCCATGGTTCGTTTTCGTCACCTATAAGCCTGTTTATCCATAGATTAGCTACTTCGATTTCAAGTTTGTTGCCCTTTGGCCTGAGTTCTCCGGTAATCTTTACCTGCCAGGGTTCGGTCCATATTACTCCAAGGTCCCTGCCATTCAGTTTTACCCTTCCAAGGTTTTTAAGTTTTCCAAGGTCGAGAAAGTAATCAGAATTGTTATCAGTAGCTTTATTTTCGGGAAGGTCAAATGATTTTGTATAAACTGCCCTTCCTGAGTAATACTTTATTCCGTTTTCCAGTCTTTGCGTCCAGTCCGTCAGCTTGTCAAAAACAACATGCGCCGGTCCTCCCCAGACTGTATCAAACGCTACATTCCATTCGCCTTCGAGAGTGATAAACGGGACTTTCTCATTGAAGTTCACAGCTCCTGACGCATTGGCTTTTCCTTCCTTTTCATTATGATAAAAGACTATGAAAAAACTCTGGTGGGGTTCGAATTTTACATTCAAAGTTGAAATTCCGCCAATTGCACTATTACTGTTTATTGAATTAATTTCTCCGGTGACAGGATTCCAGATCTCCGCGTTTGCTGAACCATCGCGGAAGAAACAGGTCTCTGTGACAGGGATATCTGTCCTGTTCGAGATGAAATATACATCCCTTTCAGTAAGAGCACGATGAGTATAACGGATACTGCCCGATGAAGCAAAATCTTCATTAACCCCGGCATTTTTCAGAAGCTGCTTTATAGTTTCATATTCAGGGTAAAGTCGAAGTGAATCATTTCCTTCAGAATTGAATGATTCTGCTTGGGCAAGATTACCTCCACACCAGATCTTCCCTTTTCCGTTAGTTCGAAGTGTGAGCTCACCTGGCATTTCATTGCTTCCCCAAATCAAACCTGAAAGTCTTTTAACTTCATCATCGCACCAGGGGAATTTGTATAGCGATGGTGATTTTACAGGAGGATTTCCAACGATTGTTGCACCTGACTGCACAAGCGTCAGTAACTTTTCAAGAAGTTGCGGTGTCATCGTCTCTATCTGTGGTAAAACAAGAATTTTGTATGAAGCTCCTCCGTTAAGGACTAAATTTCCATCTTTCACTGTTGCATTTTTCATAAGGAAAGTGGGAGAGCAGCCATCGAACGAGTATCCCTTTTTATCGGGAAGGTTTACTTTTCCGTCGACTGCGCTGACAGGAGGCAGGAAAACCTGAGGTGCGCCTTCGGGTGTGAGATAAAGAATGTCTGACACTGCCTTTCCCTGTGAGAGTACAAACTGACACCTGGCTATATATTTATGATAGGCTTCTGCCATCGGCCACCAGGTCTGGCCCCTGTCCCAATGCACTCCGTAAGGCCCCATGGTCATACCCGGGCGATACTTGTCAGGAAAAGGTTTATGTGCAAAGGTGTGGTAAATAATCCTGTTGATACCCATGCAAAAGGCCCAGTCGCCCTGATCCTTCATGTTACCGGGATATTTCTTCCAGGCTTCGCTGCTTTCAGCGGTAAAGGCTTCGGCAGCAACTACAGGCAAACCAGAGGTATGAGCTAGAGAAGTTGCTTCAATACAACTGAATGACGAATTATACCCGAAACCGTCACTCCAGAACTCACACATCGGGACGTCTGCTACTCCTCCGAGGTCAAGGTCGGCAGCAGGATTCATGTCATAAGGCTCTATAGAAAGCCGGAAATTGTTTCTCTTTCCAAGATCCTTAAATCTTTTCGCATGGTTTTCGACTATCAGTTCATTCGAAGTCTGTCTGACGTCCCACAGAAATCTCTCGCTTAATTCAATGCTTCTGATTGCCAGACCGGTGTAAACAGGAAGTAAAGGCTCAGGATCATAGCCCCTGCGTTTCATGAACTCTTCCCTGAAGTTAGGACTCCAGTTCTGGGAACCCATTTCCCAGCTGTCGATGTGTATCATCGTCCAGCCAGCGGCGTTTTTATTTTTTGAAGGGTTGACTTTTTTTATCAGCTTACCAACATAGGCGTCATAATGTGCATCAAAGGAAGCCGTATCGAACTTGTCACTCTCAAAACCCAGGCCGGGATCAGGAGCAGGACGCGTTACTGCACCGTTGTTACGCAGGCCGAACCGCATTATTGTCCATTTGCCTGCAGGAACAGTCCAGTTAAGCCTTCCATCGCTTTCCAGATAGGCAGAAATGTCGATTATCTGACTCTGGTTAATTGGCTTTCCTTTCTTTGCATCATATACGGCTTTTGAAGGAATGTATGGCAGCACTCCTTCCACTGAGGTGAACGGGGCACGGTAATACAGAGCCTTTTCATCAGCTCTGTCTATTATCAAAGGAACATCCTCCGCGGGAAATGCAAGTGTGACAACATCCTTAAACCAGTTATCTCTGATCTGCTTAAGTTTGGGAGTAAGGCTTCCCTCTCCGAAAAAAGGAGTCCTTGGGACAGGGACAGAAAGATACGCGTTAAAGACCGACGGGCCAGTAACGGTTGTGTCAGTTGCCACCATATGCGACATTGATTGTTCAGGAGTAACCCAGGGACCTCCGCTTCCGGCCCATCCTGGTCCTGAACCAAGTATTAACCTTATTCCCAGTCGCTCAGCTTCATTAACTGCATGTTTATACAGCTCCTGCCACTCTTCGCTGAGGAAATCGACCGTCCCCCGGGGAACGCCGACGTTTACTTCGAGGAACAGAACATAACCAATGCCTGCCTTCTTCATCGATTCCAGGTCAGCGGTCATTGCGTCCCGATCGAGATTGCCATCCATGAAGTACCAGTACACGCCAGGGCGTGCTGAGTCGGGAGGAGTTATAAAACCTTCTTTTAACTGGTCTTTTCCGGAAGGAGTGTTGCAGGAATAAATCAGGCCTGTTAAAAGGCTGATTATAACTGCAAAGGATGTAAGTGTTCTTTTATTCATCTTCGAAAAGTTCTGGTCTTAGTTTTTTAGTTCTTTCTATTGATTGCTCATGGCGCCATTTATCGATCTCAGCTGCATGACCTGACAGCAGTATGTCAGGAACTTTCCATCCCATGAAGTCAGATGGCCTTGTAAATACCGGCGGGGCAAGAAGATCATCCTGGAAGGAGTCGGAAAGGGCAGACTGCTCATCAGATATGGCTCCCGGAATCAGCCTGACTATTGCATCGGTGATTACGGCTGCGGGAATTTCACCTCCTGAGAGGACGTAATCACCTATGGATATTTCACGGGTAATAAGATGGTCACGCACCCTCTGGTCGATTCCCTTATAATGGCCTGCAAGAATAATAATATTGTCTTTCATCGAAAGCTGGTTTGCCATTCTCTGGGTAAGGACCTCACCGTCGGGGGAAGTGTAAATTATCTCATCATAATCCCTTTCACTTTTGAGTTTTTCTATGGCCTTGTAAACAGGTTCTATCAGCATCACCATTCCTGCACCGCCACCAAAAGCGTAGTCATCGACACTTTTATATTTGTCGTTTGTGAAATCGCGAAGGTTAATGAGGTTTATCTCAACCAGATTCTTCTCTTTTGCTCTTTTAACTATTGAATGGTTCAGGGGACTTTCAAGCAATTCCGGCAGAACAGTTATTATGTCAATTCTCATTTCTGTTGTTTGATGTAAAAATACAAAAAACCTGGCAGAATTTCGGATTTTGGATTTCGGATTGCGGCATTAACCGTGAGAGGTTACTTAGTTTATTCTGCTACCCTGATCAGGTGGTACCTAATTCTATCTTTTCCGATACCCTTACTGAAAACCAAAGAATCATTCTTTGTGATTAAATGAATTTTGTAGTTACCCGGCAGAATCATTTCTGAATTACACGAAACAGGAAAGGACGGAAATTTATATTTTTCACGGTCGAATGTCAGCGTCGTATTGTTAATGCTGAATGTTCCTGTAGTAAGACAACTCATCTCTTTTTGAAAAAATGCACCACCTGAAGGCCATTCTTCGTATTTATCACCACTATATACGATTTCACACCAGTATTCCTGATCCTGAAGAACAAAATAGCCCATATAAATTCCTTCAGAGAAGCTGGTTTTTTCTAAAATAACCGGATCATCTTTATCAAAGAGATCACTTTCACAACCAAAGAATAACAAAGAGCAGGTAATCAGTAGGAGATACTTTCTCATAATTAACAGATATTGATTGAAACTTTAAATAATCGCCATAAACCCCGCAATATATTTAGATGTAGTGATGCGTTTTTGTTATGAATTTATTGGGTTAATTTGTATCTGTCCTCCAATTGCTTTCAGCACTTTCATAATTGTCTCAAATTGAGGTTTGGATCCATCAGATAAGGCCTTGTATAAACTTGGTCTGCTTAATCCCGTTTCTTCAGCAATTCTGGTCATTCCGATTGATTTTGCTACATGTCCAATTGCGTTTATAATATCTGAATTATTGCCTTCTTCCAGAACAGTATTAAGATATTCTGCAATCATTTCTTTGCTATCAAGGTAATCCGCAATATCAAATTTTGAAGTTTCCATTTCCTTACAATTTAATCCTTTTAAAAATCTCTTTTGCTTTTTCAATGTCTTTTTGTTGAGTCGATTTGTCTCCACTCATCATATAGCTGCTTTTTTATGTATGAACAAGTAGCGTTTTACCATCTGTTGTGGCAAACTGATTGTGTGCTCCCTTTCATTTTGATTGTTGGATATTCACTTAGTTTCAATATTATAAAAAGGAAGCGTATTTATCAGAAGCGAAACAGCAGTGGAACATCCAAATGCTGACTTTGGCATAGATTCCGGCGTTCTGGTTGCCCAACGGGTATGAATCAGGTTCTCCGAATTACGGTTGTTATAGGCCACCTTCGCGTTTAAAGAGAGCCATTCAACCAGGTCAGTCTTCTCTGATTCAACAGTATACATCCGGGCATAACGGGCAAAAATTCCCTTGAAACCAGGGAGATCATTGCCATTATACTCATTATCCATCACCCCTGACTTATACATGTTATCCCTGATGTAAACTGCAATTTTCTGCGCATCAGACAAATAGCTTGCTTCTTTAGTATATTTGTAAAGCATTACCGCAGCTCCAAGATATGTACCCTGGTTGTAAGTTGAACTCCATGTGCTTATTTTAAGTTGTCCGGTTTTTTTATCCAGATCAACATTGTCGTTTAATTTCCCAGTGGCTGCGTCGAACAGGTATACTTTTGACCAGGTATAAAGAGCAATTGCCTTGTCGTAATAGGTACTGTCGCCCGTTGCCCGTGCCAGGTAACAGCATGCTACCATTGCAGGTCCGTTTATGCAGGAATTCTTTGATGCTTTTGCCTGATACCAGATCAGTCCCCCTCCATAGGTATTTGTAAATGCCCTCTTAAACATCTTATCAAACTGGTCTTTTGCTTTTTCGAGATATGCTTTATTGCCGGTCAGTAAATAGCCCCTTACACTGAAAAGAGAAGCCCATGCAATATCATCGTTGTACTTATTGACCTGCCAGTCGTCTCCGTTTTTTGCTATGAAGTTTTTGTACATAGCCTCATACATCAATTTGTATTTATCGTCATTTGTAACTTCATAAGCATCCAGAACCACTTCCATCATTTCCGCATTATCCCAGAAATAACCTTTAACCGATTCTATATTAAAACTGTTATACCATGCTGTAAATATCCGATCAGCAATTGCAGCAGGGGAGGAGGCCTCGATATTGATTTCTTTCCGGAACATCCATTTTTGAGAGTCAGATGGCGAACTCACTGACAGATTGATAGACGTGCCATCGGTAGTGTCGTCTGGCTGTGAATTGAGTGAATACCCAGGAGCAATCACAGGTTTTAAACAGAAATATCCCTTGCCTGCATTCTTAATCGTCCATTTAACATCATCATTTCCTGTATCGGAGAATTGATCAATTTTCACAGAGTCGGATGGAGCTGATGTGATATGAAGAAGTCTGCCGGAGGCAACATTTGTTATTTTGTAAGCATCATTACCAATTTTAGTAACGAACCATCGTTGTGCATCCGACTTTGTGTCAGTCCGGATATCAACCTTGGCCCCATCTTCAATTGAAGAATTTCTAACGTCAAGTAACATATTTCCCGATTTAGATTTCAGTGTGTAGATAGCTCCGGATGTTATTCCGTGTGTCTGACTGAATCCGGTATTTAATTTTTGAATGAATAGAGCCATCAGAACAATTCGAAATATGAATGATTTCATTATGAATTAAGTTTAAGTAGGGTAGCTTATTTTTTAAATAGTTTATTTATAAGGCTTTTCTGATAACATATAATCCGCATTTTTAACTTTTGGCATCCAGGCATTTTAGGCACTTTAGGCACTTTAGACACTTTAGACACTTTAGACACTCAAAATTACAGACTTATATTTGTTACAAACTAATTAATATTATTGATTTATATTTGCCCCATGGAATGTCGTGAAAACTGTGGCGCCTGTTGCATCGCACTCTCAATATCGTCTGAGATTCCCGGCATGCCTGACGGTAAACCAGCCGGTACCAAATGTATTCACCTCAGTGATGACTACAGATGCGAAATCTATGATACTCGCGGTAAACCAAAGGTCTGCACTGACTTCACTGCTGAGCCTGACTTTTGCGGAACAACTCAGGAAGAAGCTATGAAGATCTTATTTTCTCTTTCAGAGTGAAAAAACTTTGATGGTGCTCTACCTGCCGGATGCGTAGACTACTTTGCCGCCTGTAATTGTATAATCAACCTTAGTCTTCATTATTTCTTCCTCAGGGATGGTCAGCAGGTCTTTATCGGTAATTACAATATCAGCCAGGTAACCTTTTTTGATAATACCTTTTCTATCCTCCATGAACTGAGAGTAAGCAGAACCTTCAGTGTAATACCTGATTGCATTTTCCATAGTAATCTTCTGTTCCGGAAACCATCCGTTTCCTGCTTCTCCAAGCCTGTCCTTGCGTGTTACTGCAGCATACAATCCTTCCATAGGATTTAGTGGTTCCACCTGGTAATCGGTTCCAAAAGCGAGTGAAGCACCAGCGTCGGCAAGACTTTTCCAGGCATAGGCTCCCCTGGCTCGTTCGGTTCCTATCCTCTTTTCGCAGAATTTCTTGTCGCTGATGCAATGTGTTGGCTGCATGGAGGCAATTACGCCTAGTTCAGCAAACCTGGGAATATCTGAAAGTTGCAGCGTCTGGGTATGTTCGTCACGGTGACGGCTGTCGCGTTTGCCGTTGACCTTTAATGCCTTTTCGTATGCATTGAGAGTCCAGTTGTTACCTTTATCGCCAATCGAATGAACACCTATCTGAAAACCTTCAATATCGGCCGCTACAACCATTTTTTCGAAGACATCGTATGGCATCATGGCTAATCCCGAAGTTTTTGGATTATCTGTGAAAGGTTCAAACATGAGCGCTGTTCCTGATCCTATAGTTCCGTCGATAAAGGCCTTCAGGTAGCCGAATCTGATCCAGTTTCCTTCACGGGGATATTTTTTCGAAATCTGAAGGTATTCATGAAGCAGGATAGTGTCAGCAGTCAGCTCTTTTCCCATGTCGACCCTGCAAGTCAGGAGCCCTTCCTTTTGCAGTTTTTCATAAGCTTCAAAGTCGCCGCTTCCAGGTAACTGGACACTTGTAACACCATATTCTGCAGCCTCACTCAGGGCAAGAAGATAACCCTGCCAGGTCCTTTCCGTTTCCTCAGCGGCTGTTCTTTCAGCTTTTTTTTCACCGGTTATAACAAGTGCTTCCGCATTCTCTTTCAATATTCCTGTCGGTTCGCCTGTTACAGGATCTTTTTGGATCTCTCCCCCAAACGGATCAGGTGAGTCTTTATTGATACCCGAAGCTTTAAGAACATAGGAGTTTACAAGAAGGGAATGTCCGTCGGCCCTGCTCAGGACAACCGGATTATCGGGCGATACAGCATCCAGAAGTTCTTTAGAAGGCCATTTTTTGTCATTAAACATCTCATGTTCCCAGTGACCGCCTTTGATCAGTTCACCAGGCTTTGACTTTGCAACGCGGGCCCTGACCTTTTCAGTTATTACGGTTGGGTCGGTTGTATAACGCAATTCAATATAATCGGGATCGAGCGGTCCGAAATGTACGTGGGCATCGTTGAACCCCGGCATCACCAGCCTGCCTCCGGCATCAATAACCTTAGTATGGCCATCTCTGATCATTCGGGATATTTCGACTGTTGTACCCAGAGCGACAATCAGCTCACCTCTGACGGCTATTGCTTCCTCCATGGGGTGATCTTTATCAAGGGTGAATACCTTTCCGTTTATTATTACAAGGTCAGCAGGTTCCGACTGGCTGCATGAGAGTAGTGCTGTCATGGTAAAGGCTGATAATAAGAATAATACAATTTTCATATCCCTGAAGTTACTTTTGGGCAATTTATTACTTTTTTACTTTGGTTAACTAAATGAAAGAATTTTCATTTTGACCATTTCCTTTTATACTCCTAAATTAATAAAAGATTGTTTTTGTAGTCCATTTTTTTCGTAATGTCTCTGTGTGACTCTGTGCCTCCTCTGTGTCTCTCTGTGTAGTAATAATTAAGAACTTACACAGAGATCACAGAGTTCACACAGAGGTCCACTGAGGTTTTTTGAGACAGTTTCTTTAAAAAAAATTGTTTTCAGCAGGTATAAATATGCTGAATAACGGGCTGTACTAATAATTTAACGTCTCTTTAAGAATTTTCCTATTGCCGAATTATGCATTAAGCTACAAAACAGGTACTTTCGCAAAAAAAAACTGAATGAACATAGCCCTAATAGGATATGGTCGCATGGGCCATGAAATTGAAGCAATAGCCGTTAGCCGCGGACACATTATTAAAGTCATCATAGATCAGGATAACACAGCCGACCTCAACGAATCAGTTTTCAAAGGGATTGATGCTGCGATTGAGTTTTCATCCCCGGCAGCTGCATTTCAGAATATTTCAAAATGTCTCGGAATGAAAATCCCTGTTGTATCAGGGACAACCGGTTGGCTGGATAATTATGAAAAGGCTGTTGAAATCTGCAGGAAGAACGGGACCTCATTTATTCATTCCACTAATTTCAGCATAGGAGTAAACCTTCTTTTCCTTCTGAACAGGGAACTTGCCAGAAGAATGGAGAGCTACGAAAATTACTCCGTGTCGGTTGAAGAAATACATCATACGAAGAAACTTGATGCTCCCAGTGGCACAGCTATAACCCTGGCTGATGGAATTGCTGAAAAACACGGTTCGTACGACGGCTGGTGTTTTGAGAACGATCAGAAAGCCAATTGCGTTCCAATCCGTCCGGTCAGGGAAGGTGATGTTCCCGGAACACATACGGTAACCTGGGAATCGGATATTGATAAATTAATTCTCAGGCACGAAGCAAAAAACAGAAAAGGTTTCGCACTTGGCTCGGTTGTTGCTGCAGAGTTCATAAGTTCGCGTACAGGGATATTCACCATGAGCGATGTAATGGGATTCTGAATATTATTTTTACATTTAATGCCTTAAATAAATATATTATGAATGAATTATTTTCGAAGAAATACATAAAGTTCTGGATAGTAGCCGTAATTTATACCCTTGTAGTTATCTGGATAGGCAATTTCCTGCTGCTTATTGGTTTGGGCATTGTATTCGATCTTTACGTTACAGGGAAGGTAAACTGGACCTTCTGGAAAAGACGCGACGGCAGGAACAATGCAGTTATCGAGTGGCTCGATGCCCTTATTTTTGCAGTCATTGCTGTTACCCTGATAAATATTTTCTTTTTTCAGAATTACAGGATCCCTACTCCGTCAATGGAAAAATCGTTGCTTGTCGGTGATCATTTGTTTGTCAGCAAGCTTGCCTATGGTCCCCGCATGCCAAACACTCCGGTTGCTTTTCCTTTTACCCAAAATACGATGCCGGTTACCAACGGTCGATCATGGTCGAATCTGGTTATATGGAAATACAAAAGACTGATAGGTGGCGGTAAGGTAAAGAATAATGATCCTATTGTGTTCAACTTTCCTGCCGGTGACACTGTTATTCTTGAAGAAACTTCAACCAGCTATTATGAAATTGTGAGAAGAAATGCAAGGGACATGAAGTCGAGCGATAGCTACAGGGGAGTTCCTGTTAAGTCGAACGGAACTTATTATCAGGCTGCCAGGAAAGATATTCTGAATCGTTACCATATAGTTTACAGGCCTGTTGACCGTCGCGATAATTATGTAAAAAGGTGCGTTGGCATACCCGGTGATTCGGTAATGATCAAAGGAGGACAGCTTTACGTTAATGGCAAACCTGTTGCCGACAACGGCAGCCAGCAAACGACTTATGTTGTTGCGACCAATGGAACAACAATCAACCCAAAGGCATTTGAACGACTTAATATTTCGAAGTCGGACCAGAACATGGTATCCGGTTCAGCCTATTATCTTCCTCTAACAAAGGTAAATGAAGCGACAATATCAAAATTTTCGAATGTTACGGAAATAAGCGCTGTGAATGCGCGTGCAGGGGAATTTGCACCGCATATCTTTCCTTACAGTCCTGCTTTCGGATGGAATGAAGACAATTACGGACCGCTTTGGCTACCTGTTAAAAATGCTACAGTAAAACTCGATACAGCCAATCTGTGCCTTTACGAAAGGATTATTGATGTATATGAAGAAAATGATCTGAAAGTAGAAGGAAGTACAATCTTCATAAATGGAAAACCAGCCGACAGTTATACTTTTAAGATGAACTATTACTGGATGATGGGGGATAACCGTCATAATTCAGCCGATTCCAGGTATTGGGGATTTGTTCCGGAGGATCATATCGTAGGTAAGCCCAAGTTTATCTGGCTCTCGCTTAACAAAGAAGCAACTGGGATAAAGAAGATCAGGTGGGGGAGGATGTTTATGGGGGTGAAGTGACAGGCAGATATCTGGTGAAAGGATTTAACAATGGTTCCCCGATTCAATATTTTTAATAAACTCTGCGGTTTTTGAAATAATTTCTTCGACATCCTTACTTCCGGGTATTGAATCAACCCATGTTATTTGTTTTAGTTCTCTTTTGTATGCTGGCTCCAGACTTTTCCAGAGGTTTTTAAAATCACTAAAAAGGAACGATTCCGATAATGGCTTGTTGAGCCATTCCCCGGCAAAAGTTGAATTTTTTCTGTCATCATTCAATGCAATCAAAAAGATCTCAATTGAATTCTCCCCATATAATATATTCCCATTTTTCTGATAAATTCTGACAATATCGTAAAAATGCCTGAGCTTCGATTTCAGAGCATCTGTACCATTGAAGGATAGTCTGATCAAAGAAAGAATTTTCTCAAAAAAAGTCCGTTCCATCGATAGTACATTTAATTCGAAAGTGCTCAAGCCATACTGAAGAATCATTTCGTTTTTACTGGTCTCTCTCAGGTACTGTGATATATAAGAATCCACCGAAGCTTTCCTGTATGGTACAGGCTCAGTGAAAGTGTTTATATCGAGTTGGATAACATCCTTAACCGGCCCCATATTTTCCTTGTCAAAAGCATTTAAATACTGAAAAAATGTTTTTCGGTTTCTTCCTTTTTTTTCGGTTAACGGATGCTCCTTAATTGGAGATAATCCTATTGTAACTGACAGTTCAATACTCTTCATAAGGGCTTTTCTTCTCGAATCCCCCAAGTTTTCGTTACCAATTATTGCCAGATCAATATCCTCAGAAAATCGTTCAATACACTTATGAACCTTCGATAGCGAGGTGCCACCTTTAAAAACAACGTTATCGATAAAAGCCGAGTCGGAAAGATTTTTTAAGACATAAGTAACCCAGTAATCTTTTTCGATATAGGCTTCGCGGATTTTGAGGTAATCAGATGCTGCTGAAATTGCATCCTTAAATTCTTTTGTCAGGTGAATGTTCATTCTATTCTCCATTTCAGTTTATTAGGCAGGTACTCATCCAAAATTCCTAACCGGTATGTCGATAAAGGATTCAGTGATTTAAAAAGTTTTGAAACTGAAATGCCTGCACAATTCAGTTCAAACATTGCTCCGGTCAAGGCTCTAGTTGAAGGATTGTATCGGAGTGCATAATCAGCCAATTGCTGTTTTTGGCTATGGCTCATTGATCTGATTTTTGCAATAAGTACGACTAATGCTTCATCGGGCATTGAACCAGGGATCTTTTTAATGTGCCTGACTGCATCAAGAATTTGAAGTACCTCGCTGTTTTCAGCAGTAATGTCTATAATTGATTTCCGGAATTTTATTTTTATTCCGGCAATAACCTTTGGCGGACGAAATTCAGATACACTAATTTCAATCGTGTTTGCAACCTGAGAAGTCAGTCCGAGTGAGTTAAATGAAGCAGCTCCGCTTAAATATCCTTTGCTGGATTTCAGAATTGTATTTATTACTTCCTTTTCTGAAGGCCTCAGGACACCGAAAGCTGTTTGTCGGGGTCTGAAATATTTGCCTTTCTCTAATCGGCACAGAATCCCTTTCTGCGCAAGACGGCTCAGCTCCTTAGCCATGGCCATACGATTATCTGCCGGAATCTTAAAATCATTCAACTGAATAATGCGCCCGGGATCGTATTTGTCAACCTGATTTTGTATGAAATTTGAAATATTTAACATCTTCCAAAGGTAATAAATTATTTAGGATGTCAAGTTTATGTTATATTTATATTGACATTTGTAATAAAAAATATTTTTTTTGACGACGAATACATTCATGTTAACCCAACTTGCAGTTAATCTGAACGGAATTGTTGCTTTTCAATGAATTGGCAGTTTTCGAGTTCTGATTTGTGTACTACAGATTTTCGTTTTACGAAGGGAGCGTATTTGAATTTTAGGGCATCGTAAAGTTTTCTC
>CAIMVD010000043.1 GCA_903844815.1 uncultured Bacteroidota bacterium
TAGTCATTTTATCATAAAATCGCATTCAGGTGAATCGCCGCTGCTTCCTTCCCCCCTTGTCCTCCCAAAAACCCATGTCATCCCGAATTCTTTCGCTTAAAAAAAATAATTATTTAACCGAAATCCGTCAAGCGAAAGAATGAGGGATCTCTCAATTCTAAGCAGATTATTGAAGTATTATACCCGGTAAAATGTGAATAAAGATTAGCTTAAGCAATAAGGGGAGGGTTCCAAACTTCAAAAATACTGAAAAAAGCTTTAATCAGAATATTACTAATTCGCGTAACTCATTATTTTAAATTTCGCCTCTCCTTTATTACTTCATAGATTAAGGTGTCGGGAGCTTTTGATTTTTTATAATTTTATGCTTCAAAAATCTAAGTAAAAATGAAACTTCCAACACTTTCGGATATTCGCGCCGCACACTCCAGAATTGTCCCTTTTATTCACCGGACACCAGTATTGTCATCAGGCCAGCTTAACAGAATATTCGGGTGCGAATTGTTTTTTAAATGTGAGAACTTCCAGAAGGTTGGGGCCTTTAAATTCAGGGGAGCATCGAATGCGGTGCTTGCACTTTCTATTGATGAGAAAAAGCGCGGTGTAGTAACACATTCCTCGGGAAATCATGCAGCTGCCCTGGCCCTTGCTGCAAGGATGAACGGTATAAGGGCGCAAATCGTGATGCCCGAAAATGCACCCGATGTAAAAAAAAATGCAGTGGCAGGTTATGGGGCTGAGATAACATTCTGCCAGCCTACTCAAAAGGCACGCGAAGAGACAACCATGAGGATAATGGAAAAAACAGGTGCTATCCTGGTACATCCCTATGATAATTTTAATGTCATATGCGGACAGGGTACAGCTGCTCTCGAGCTACTCGATGAGATGTCAGAGCCGGATATTGTTATTGCCCCGGTGGGAGGAGGAGGTTTACTGAGCGGTACTGCTACCTGCGTCAGGAGCATCTATTCCGATACAATTGTAATAGGTGCGGAGCCACTGAATGCAAGCGATGCATTCAGGTCATTCAGGTCGGGGATACTCGAACCTTCAGTTAATCCAATTACAATTGCCGACGGACTGCTTACCTCTCTTAGTGAGCTCACTTTTGCGATTATCAGAAACAATGTAAGCGATATAATAACCGCAAAGGAAGAGTCGATAGTGGAATGTATGATGCTTATCTGGGAAAGGATGAAGATAATTGTTGAGCCTTCATCGGCTACAGTACTTGCGATAATAAAGGAAAACCCCGGCATCTTCGCCAAGAAAAGGATCGGGCTTATTATTTCCGGGGGAAATGTTGATTTGAGAAAACTGCCTTTCTGATTTTATCTGCGGAAGTAGGCTATAATTGGATAATGATCAGAGTATCTTATCTTTATAATTTCAAAATTGCTGTTAACCAGTGATTTGCTGTAAAGGATGTAGTCAATTCTGTTTGCCGGATAATTGCCTTTGTATGTAAACCCTGCTCCATAACCCGAATTAACAAAAGAATCATTCAAACCTTTGCGTATTTTCCTGTAGGAATATGATACAGGGGTATCGTTAAAGTCTCCGGCAACAATAACAGGATAGGGCGATTTGCTGATGTGGTTTTTAACCGTTTCCGCCTGCAGTGCCCGTCGGGCAAATGCTTTCCGGAGACTGAGGGTGATGTTTTTTACTTCGTCAAGCGTTTCAGTGTCATCCGATTGTGTTATCTCTTCGAGAAATGAATGCTGCATTCTTTTCAGCCGGAACGACTGAAGATGATTATTGTAAATCCTGATCGTATCTTTTCCTGCAAGTACGTCAGTATAGATTGAAAGGCTCGTCGAACCAGTGTGTTCTATCTCACCCTGTCTGATGATAGGAAACTTTGAAAAGGTTACTATTCCATAGAAATTCTTCCCTCCTTTGCCAACTTTTTTCGTCTGCGAAAAGTATTTCCCGGGGAGACCTGTTTTAAAGGCAGCAATCCTTTCAACATATCCCGATGGCTCATAGTATTCCTGAAGGCATATTATATCAGGTTTCCGGGTTTTAATGAATTCGAGTATTTTGTCCTTGGAATTCCGGTTAGTTGTCTCCATGTAATTGAACATTCTAACGTTATAACTCAATACCTTGAAGGTATTAGTCTTATCTCCCTTTGGACTGGAGAGTTTGATGTAATTTGAAAAGTGGGTAAACCCTGCGGCAATAATCACAACAGAAATGAAGGCTTCATATTTTAACAACATTGCCCAGATTAACACCAGTATTATGTTGATCAGAAGCAGGTATGGATAAGCAAGACCAAAAAGAGAAGGAAGGGCAAAGAATTTTGGGTTGATGCTCACCGAGAGGTAAGATATCACCAGCGTCAGTGCAAAGAAGATATTGACTGAAAGCAGAATCTTATAAAGAATTTTTCTCAACTGCACTTTTTTTGTGGTGCTAAATTAGCGGTTAATAAGTAAACTGAATTAATACGTTCCCGCTTTTTGACGAGACTTAAATATGGGATGATCAAATAAGCTATAAATCAGGTTAATTTTTCTTCTGGCTTTCCCTGAAAAGAGTGTCTTTCTCCTCTTTTGTCAGGCTGTCGTAGCCTCCTTTTGAGATTTTGTCAAGGATAGTGTTGATTTTTGTCTGGTGTTCGACTTTTGTTTTGTTGTACTCATATTCATCCGCGGGTTTCCGGTGGGTGACCTTAATTTTACTCCGGGGTTTCAATAAAGTAGCCAGATAGTCGATTACCCGGTTTATTCCACTTCCTAAATCATGGCCCTGACGGACTCCAAGAATATAAAAATAACCAAAGAAGGCACCCCCGATGTGAGCGAGTTTTCCTCCGGAATTAACTGAAAAATCCATTATTGATGTAAGGATAAAAATCCCAAGAGCCAGGTATTTTATTTTAACGCGTCCCAGCAGGAAGAGATTGACAGTATAATTGGGAACATAAGCAGCAACTGCAATCACTATTGCCATAACCGAGGCTGAGGCGCCAATTGCAACCGATTCGGAAACAACCCCGGAAAATGCAGGGAAAACATTAAAGGAAATCATGTATAGAAGGGCTCCCGATATCCCGCCGAGCAGATACACGGCAACAAGCTTTCGCTGGTCGAGGTATTCCAGAAAGATCCCCCCGAACCAGTATAGCCATAGCATATTGAAGAGGATGTGCCAGATATCCTGGTGAACGAACATGTATGTTATTATTGTCCAGGGCTTTAAAGCGAAAGAGCTTAACTGGGAAGGTACCGAAAACAGGTTGAGAGCCTTTTCGGCAATAAGCGGATCTTTAATAAGAAAGCCGAAAATAGCCACCAGGGTGATCAGAATGAACACACCGATGTTTAAATAAATCAGCTTTATAAGGTTAGTACCTTCCCTGAAGGTTTTTTTTATATCATCCCAGATTCCCATTAGTACAAGGTATTGGTTGTTTTTCTCCAGTACCTTATCAGGATGTAACCGAATATCATCCCTCCAAGGTGAGCGGCATGGGCAATATTACTGCCAGGCTGGGTAAGCGCCAGGTAAAGTTCGAGAGCGCCGTAAAACATTACAAAGTATTTAGCCCTGATAGGTATGGGAGGAAAAATAATCATCAGCTGGGTGTTGGGGAAGAGAACCCCGAAGGCAAGAAGAATACCAAAAACAGCTCCTGAAGCACCTACTGTTGGAGTATTAAGCAGGATCTGAAGTTTCAGCATATCGGGATCCGAAAAGCCTTGTCCCTGTCGGAACAATGCCGTTCCTTCATTAAGAACATAATTAAGGTTTTCAGGGCTCAGACTCTGGGCCAGATGGCTGTATTGAAACGCTATCACCGATTCGTGCGTGAGGGCAGCTCCCAGGCCGCAGACAATGTAATAAATAAAGAATCGTTTTGGGCCCCATACATTCTCAAGTATGTTTCCGAACATATAGAGTGCATACATATTTAAAAGCAGATGCAGGAATCCTCCATGCATAAACATGTGGGTTACAATCTGCAATGGCATGAACCGTTCAGATGCGGGAAAATAGAGCCCAAGCTTTGTGCTGAGGTCAAGTCCGGTCGTGTTCTGAATAACCCAGGTGGCCAGGAGCATCAGCACATTGAGCATTATTAAATTCTTAACTACCGGGGGTAGTCCCATAAAACCGCTGGTGTATCTGTTCATCAATCTCTGTTTAAAAACTTATTTGCTTCAATTGTCGGGCCAAATTATTCAAAATATCTGCTTCCGACAATTTGTCATAATATTTTATTTGAGTCTGTTGTCAATTTCGTCAAGTGTAAAAATGCTCACAACGGGTCTTCCTTTTGGGGAGTAGTTGGGAGCCCTGCAGGCAAAGAGGGTATCGAAAAGATCCTCCATCTCGTTCTGCATGAGTGCTTTGCCATAAGGAATTGCCGAAGCATCGGCCATTGCGGCGGCTATCCTCTCCTTTGCACCTGTCAGAGGGTCAGTCTGAGTGCTCTTATAATCTTCAAGCAGTATTTCAAGCATCTCAACCGGGTCGGACGATTCTGTACCTGAAGGCCTGCCTGTAATTGTTATTTTGTTGTTCCCGGGGTAGAGGAACCTGAAGCCCAGCAGTTGTAGTTCATCTTCTATCTCCTTAACAAGGAAATAGTCAGCCGGATTTAGTTCTGCAGTGACGGGAAACATGTCCGCCTGACTCGATGCACGGTTGGCACTGAGGCTTTCAAGATATTTCTCGAAAAGGATGCGTTCATGCGCCCTCTTCTGGTCGATAAGCATGAGCCCTGATTTGACGGGGCATACAATGTATTTGTTCTTGATCTGAAAGAACTTCCTCAGGGATTCTGTAATGTTCCCCAGGCTTTCCGGGACACTTCGCTCATTCTCAAGTGATGAATAGAGTTTTTCCCACCCGGTGGTGTTTTCCCGTTCAAACCGGTCGATATAAGTTGTCCGACCTGAGCCGGAATTCCTCTCTTCGTTGCTGAAGGGATTAAACTGGGTATCGATCTCTATTGAGGGGGGGGCAGGCATAAACTCTGATGAACTCTTTAACGGCATGTCAATAAGCCCGTCACTGTCAAAGTCAAGCGATGGTACTATATTGAACCTCCCGAGCGCTTCACGTACTGATGCCATGAGAATCCGCCAGATAGCCCGTTCATCTTCAAATTTTATCTCGGTTTTTGTAGGGTGAATATTAATGTCTATCGATGCCGGATCGGCCTCCATAAAGATAAAATATGAAGGTATAGCCTCTGCATGAAGTATATTCTGGTAGGCTTCCGAGACTGCTTTATGGAAATACGGGTGTTTCATGAACCTGTTATTCACAAAAAAGAATTGTTCCCCGTAAGTCCTCTTTGCATTTTCAGGCTTCCCAACAAAACCCTTAATGCTGACAATACTTGTCTCCGTTTCAAGGGTGATCAGGTCCTGGTTTATCTGTTTCCCGAATACGCCTACAATCCTGTGCCTGAGGTTTGTTGAAGGCAGATTGTAGATCTCGTTGTCATTATGGTGAAGGGAGAACCTTATATCGGGATGCGCTAATACTATCTTCTGGAATTCGCTGACAATATGCCGGGTTTCTGTATTGTCCGATTTCAGGAATTTGCGTCGCGCCGGGATATTGTAGAAAAGGTTTTTGACTGAGAAACTCGAACCCACAGGGCAACTGCAGGGCTCCTGAGCCTCAACCCTCGTCCCGTTTATTATTATCAGGGTCCCTGATTCTGCATCCTCCCGCCGGGTCTTAAGTTCTACCATCGCTACGGCGGCAATGGATGCCAGAGCTTCTCCCCGGAATCCCTTGGTTTTAATGGCAAAAAGGTCCTGAGCCGTTGTGATCTTCGATGTGGCATGCCTTTCGAACGAAAGCCTCGCATCGGTTTCTGTCATGCCAGAGCCATCGTCAATAATCTGGATAAGGGTCTTTCCGCAATCTTTTATAATAACCCTGATGTACTTCGCTCCTGAATCAACGGAATTCTCTACCAACTCCTTTACTACCGATGCTGGCCTTTGTATGACTTCACCTGCAGCTATCTGGTTGGCTACCGAGTCGGGCAGGAGCTTTATTACGTCAGGCATCAATCGGGATATTTAGAATTGTAATTTAAATATATAGCTGTAATAAAGGTTCTTATCAAAGAGAGATAACTTCGCATTATTCATTTCAGCAAATATATAAATAATTGGCTTATGATCTTTCTGTATTGTTTTGAAGGTGCGAAATCAAGGTGTTGATATTTTATAACATTCATATGCTTATCTTTGCATAAAATTTAATAATGAAAAAGCTATATATAGGATTTATCATCATTACAATACTTATGTCATCAGGTTGTTCACATGTTTCGGAAAAAGAGTCTGTCAGTGTCATGACCTTTAACCTCAGATACGACAATCCGAACGACAGCCTGAATGCCTGGCCAAACAGGCTTGCCCAGGTATGCAGGTTTATAAACAGCGAGAAACCAGAGGTAATTGGGATGCAGGAGGCATTATGGCATCAGTATTCCGATCTGGATTCCCTCCTCACCGATTACGCTTCGGAGGGAAAAGGCCGTGATGACGGCGCCAGGGGAGGAGAGATGAACCCTGTCTTCTTCAGGAAAGACAGGTTCGACATGGTGCGCACAATAACATTCTGGCTTTCTGAGACACCTGAAGTCCCCGGATCAATGGGCTGGGGCGCATCCCTCCCGCGAGTTGTGACCTGGATGGAACTGGCAGACAAGAAGAGCCATAAACATATTTTCTTTTTTAACACTCATTTTGCCCACGACTCCGACTCTGCAAGGGTTATGAGCTCAAGAATACTTCTGAAAGAAGTTGAAAAGATAGCCGACGGCAATCCTTTCATTATAACCGGAGATTTCAACATGGGTCCTTTGTCTCCCGGTTATGCCATCCTCACCGGCCCCGACGAGAGCGTGCCCCTCATGAGTGACAGCTATATTATATCTGCGAAAAAACCTGCAGGGCCAGCCTATACTTATAACGGTTTCTCTGATAAACAGGGGGAAAAAAGGATCGACTATGTCTTCGTGAGAAATGGGATGCAGGTACTTTCGCACACCACTTTCATCAGGAAAGACCGGGGAGTTTTCATCTCCGACCACTGGCCGGTTGAAGCAGTCGTTTCCTTAAAATAATCATTATCTGTCTGGTTCTTTTTGACTGTTCTCAGGCAGTTTTTCTGTATCGTCTGACGGCCAGCGTGGTAAAACATACGGCAATAACGGCCAGAGACAGGAGTTCTGTGCTTATATCATAAATCGTTGACCCTTTTAACATTACCATCCTGTTTATTCTCATCAGGTAAGCCACAGGATTGATGAGGTTAAAATCCTGGGCCCATTGAGGCATGCTGTCGTAAGGGGTGAAGATCCCGCTCATGAGTATGAAGACTATCATGCAGAAGAAGGCAACAAACATATATTGCTGCTGGGTACCCGAAAAGGTTGAGATGAAAACAGCCAGTCCGAGTACGGCGATGAGGAAGAGAGTTGCTCCGAAAAACATCAACAGGATACTTCCTTCAAAAGGGATATTAAAAGCCAGTTTCCCGATCACAAGGCCAAGAGCCAGATCTACGAGTCCTATCAGCAGAAAGGGGACCATCTTTGCTATGATGAAATGGTATTTTCTGACAGGAGTGACATTTATCTGTTCAATCGTTCCTATCTCTTTTTCCCTCACCATGTTTAACCCTGCAAGCAGGAATCCTATGGCCGTAACGAGAATAACGAGGATCCCTGGCAGCATATAATATTTGTAGTTCAGCTCTTCATTATACCAGTATCTGTTTGTTATGGTTATACGAGGCAAAGGTGAAAGTGATGCAACACCTATGTTTTCAGTAATAAGGCCGGCATTGTAATCGCGGATTACTCCGTTGAGATAAGCCCATGAAAGCTGAGCCGACGAAGCATTTATCGCATCGACCGAAACCATAAGTTTTCCTCCGTTTCCTGTAATAAGGTCCTTCCCGAAGCCGGAAGGAATATGGAGTATTACTCCGTTTTTATTACGGAGGAGAAGATTCTCAGCTTCTTTTTCGGAAAATGTCGAAAATGTTACCTTGAAAAAAGATGAGCCTTCAAGCTTGCTTATCAATCCCCTCGATTCCGGTGTCATATCCTTGTCGATAATTGCAAGCCTTACATCCTTCAGTTCAAAAGTGATTGCCGGGACAAGCAGAAGCATCTGTACAATAGGGACAGCAAAAATTGCCTTCGAGATAAACTTGTTCCTGAAGATCTGAATGAATTCCTTGCGTATTAGGTATAGTATAGTCCTCATTTTATTCAAGTCTGATTTTAAATTTCCGAACACTAAGTGCGACAAAAACAATTGTCATAACTATCAGTATCAGTGTTTCTTTCCAGATATATGCAAGCCCTGTACCCTTTATCATAATGTTTTTGATGATCAGTATGAAATATCTGGGAGGCATTATCATACTCACATAATCATATATTTTGGGCATATTTTCAATAGGGAAGATAAAGCCCGAAAGCAGAATAGTCGGGAGCATAAGCCCGATGAGTGATATGAATATCGCCTGCTGCATACTTTTCGAAACGGTTGAGATCAGGATACCAAGCGTGAGGCTCATCAGTATATAGAGCATGCACTCTGCAAGCAAAAGCACCATGCTTCCCTTTACAGGCAGACCGAATACGAACCACGATAAAGCAAGGATCAGAAGCACGTTTATGAACGACAGGATGAAATATGGCATCACCTTCCCCAGAATTATCTGAATAGGTCGCAGAGGCGAGACAAGCAGGACTTCCATTGTGCCAAATTCCTTTTCGCGCGTGATTGTAACGGAGGTCATTAGTGCACAAATCAGTATCAGGATAAGAGTGATAACTCCCGGTACGAACATAAAATGACTTTTCATCTCAGGATTGAAATACATCTTTACCTCTGGCTGAATAATTATCGACCCCCGGGCAGGGGTACCTGAATATTCCCTGTTGAAATCATTAATTATGGCCATTGTATAGTTCACGACAAGAGTCGCTGTATTAGGCTCTGAGCCATCAGCAATTATGCTGAGCGAAGCCTTGCCTTCACTGCCAAGGTTCTTTCCGAAATTCTCCTCAAAGACTATTACTGCTTTGGTCTTGCCCTTTTTGAATACCTCATCGATTTCATTATAATTGAGAAGGTTTCCGTTGTTCCTGAAGAATCCTGAGGATGTTATTTTATTTGTAAGCATCCGGGTGACTTCGTCTTTTGAAAGATCAAGGAATGCAACACCCGCATTTTTTATGTCGGTGCTTACCGCGTACCCGAAAATAAGGATCTGGGCAGCAGGAATCCCGAAAAGTATGAAAAGGGTCCTGTAATCCCTGAAAATATGGAGGAACTCTTTTTTGACGAAACCCAGAAATCGGTTCATATATAATTAATAATCAATAAATAAGCAAACATTATAATTGTCTTTATTACCATTCCGGATAAGTCCTGAAAGGATTTCATCCCGGCCTGGCAATCTTAATAAACACATCTTCAACACTTTCCGCATCATATTGCCTTTTAAGGTTTCCGGGAGTATCGAGCGCCACAATTTTGCCATCGTTCATTATCGAGATCCTGTCACAATACTCCGCTTCATCCATGTAATGAGTTGTAACAAAGACTGTAATGCCACGTTCTGCAGTCTCGTATATCATCTCCCAGAACTGCCTTCGGGTTATGGGATCAACTCCTCCGGTGGGTTCATCGAGGAATACAATCTTTGGCTCATGCAGGACGGCAACTGAGAAGGCAAGTTTTTGCCTGAGTCCCAGCGGAAGATCCCCGATAATCCGGTTCTCATATTCCCGGAACCTGAGTTTTTCAAGCAGGTTTCCGAGTCTTTCACGAATGAGATTCCTGCTCATACCATAAATTCCGCCATAAAGGACAATGTTTTCCTTTACCGTAAGATCCTCATACAATGAAAACTTCTGGCACATGTATCCTATATTCTTCTTGATCTGTTCAGTATGCCTGTAAACATCGAAACCTGCGACAATTACGGTTCCCGATGTTGGTTTTGAAAGGCCCGACAGTATCCTGATAGCCGTGGTTTTTCCAGCTCCGTTGGCCCCCAGGAATCCGAAAATTTCCCCCGGCGATACCTCGAAATTCAGGTGATCGTTCGCGACAAATGAGCCGAACTTCTTAACAAGATCCTTTACTATTATTGCCTGATCATTCATTTATCGTCCCTTTCCATTAATTCGAGGAACCTGTCTTCAATACCTGCTTCAGATTCACCGGTTACAGCATCGTTAATGCCTTCTTTTTCAAGAAAGGAATTAAAAGTGTCGTTAATTTTATCGTTGACAAATGTTACATGTACTGAATCGCCAAAAGGATAGGCTGTCAGAGTATCGGGGAATTTCCTCAGAACATTAAGCAGCTTGTATTTCGATGACGACTTAACTGTAAAAAGCTTCCTCGTGAATCCGTCCCTTATCCTTGCCGGAGTATCAATTGCCAGGATCCTGCCTTCCTGGATCAGGGCAACCTTATCGCATCGCATGGCTTCATCCATGTATGGGGTCGAAACTAAAATTGTTATTTTGTGCCTGCGCAGCTTTGAAAGCATTTCCCAGAACTCCGATCTTGAAACAGCGTCCACTCCGGTTGTGGGCTCATCGAGTACAAGTAAACCTGGTTTATGGATGAGGGCGCAGGAAAGTGCGAGTTTCTGTTTCATCCCCCCCGACAGCTGACCGGCAAGTCTTTTTCTGAAAGGTTCTATATGGGAATAGATATCAGAAATGAGATCATAATTTTCCCTGACCGTGGTTCCGAAAACCGTCGCGTAGAAATTGAGATTCTCCTCAACAGTAAGATCCTGGTACAGGCTGAACCTTCCCGGCATATAACCGATGTTTTTTCGGATCTCCCTGTAATCTTTGACTGAATCTTTTCCGAAGACCTTCATGCAGCCTTCATCAGGCAGCAGGAGGGTGGTGATGATACGGAAGAGGGTTGTTTTGCCAGCGCCATCGGGGCCGATAAAGCCGAAGATCTCCGATTCATCGACCGAAAAGGAGATATCGTTCAGAGCCTTCGTTTTTCCGAATGATTTAAATATTTCCGAAGATTCAATGATGCTCATCATTCCTTAGTTAGCTGAACCCGCAAAAAGTACTTCCCCCGGCATGCCTGACTTCAGGGTTCCGTCATTAATGACGTCTATATTGACAGCGTAGACCAGAATCACCCTTTCCTCTTTAGTCTGGATTATCTTCGGGGTGAATTCCGCCTTTTCCGAGATGTAACTGACCTTTCCGGTGAAA
>CAIMVD010000044.1 GCA_903844815.1 uncultured Bacteroidota bacterium
CCCTAATATAATAAACATACTCTATACTCTACTATTTCAAAGAACAATTTTTATCTTCATTCCTTAAGTCAACGACATTGACTCATTATCCCTGATTTTATTTAAGTCCAAGTCTCTATGCCTCCATTGTAAAATGACTTTGCTATTTTCAGCTGCAATTTCGTACTGAAATGTTGGATAAGTTTTTGAGGTTGAAATACGTTTGCCCGGTAATTCACTCAAAAGCTGAACAAAAAGTGAACAATCACTCAGATCATTTTCCATCTTCTTTTTAAATTCAATTTGCTCACGAGGGTAAAATGAATCCGGTATTGATTTGATTCCGTGCTGATCAAGGTAATTTTTAACTTCTTCTCTCTTATCCTCAAGATCATCCGTAACTTCTGCCAGAAAAATCACTGACTTTGGAGATAGTGTCTCAGGCTTATGTTTCAGATTATTCAATTGACTGGAAATAGCATTTGAAAGTACTAAAAGTTTATCCCAATATTCTATCTGTGAAGGATTTGATTCAGGGAATCCAAAGATTTTAATTTCATTGGTAACTAAATCTTTCTTCCAAAAATTAATTGGCCGTAATTCTTTCAACTCAGCTGGTATTCTATCATACTCAACTTCATCATAGCCTACCATAAAAATTCGTCCATTAGACCCTTTTCTATTTTTTAAAGAATTTAAAAATGAATCCCTTTCACGTCTGCACCAGTCTGATTCTAAATAGGCTGATGACATAATAATAAGAATAAGGGCGCTGTCTTCTAATGCAGTTAGAATTTGAGGAGTCCAAATTTCGTTATATTCGAGTTTAAAATCCATCCAAAAACTAAATTCTGGCTGATTACCCTTAAGCTTTTGAAGAACCATTTGTGTTAAACTTTTCACAAGCGCAGTTACCCAACCATCTGCCACACCTCCTAAGGGCTCATTATTAATATGCCTGTAACTTATGAAAATATCATATTTGAAATTGGGAACATAAGCCATATCTCAATAATTTAGATTAATTAAACGAAAGAAAAGTTACTAAATATTGGCTCTCCTTCTAAAAGAATTATAATAAATAAATCCCTTGAAAAACCCAGGCCCTTAAACTTTAATAATTGAAGTTAATTACTGCATTGAATATAACAAATCATTTCAATCCGCTGATCTCTAATAGCCAAGATAAATATAATAAAACAAAAAAGCAAATTAAATAATGAATATTGCTGTCTCATTATTGAGGTAAACTAACAGAATTTCATAAACTTTATTTTTAGAAAAGTCTTTTCACTTTCGACCCCGGTGTTCTTATTAGATAAATCATCTGGCAGTAAGTTTCCAACTAAAATTGTTCCACACGTTTGTGAAAGCGTGGCTGTAGGTGTACCAAAAACCATTGATATTAATAGAATTGCTTTCTTACTATTCCTTCCCGTTACTCATTATAATTAAATCATGTCTTGCATGAATAGAAACCATGAAGAGGAGTTTTTTCGAAGTCAAAATTAACGGATTTATTTAAGTACTCATGGGACATATAACTAGTCATTAGCCAGGCAACGTATTGAAAAACCGTCGTTTTTGCTTCCTGAGCCTCTGTAAACCAGGCTGAAATTATTGTACAAAAACCGGCCTCTGGCTGACCATGAAAATAACTCCGTTGAGCTCCACCAACCTCCGATCCTGCCAGCCCCATTGAATGTACCTTCATAATATCGGCCACCACCGGGAAGGGCCGTAAAACCGCTTTCGTTGGATGCTCCTGAATTAGGACTTTGCCAATGAATAGTGTCCGCTTCTTTTAATTTTCCACCCGCAGTCTTATCATCTCCAATAAAGGATATCATTTCAGTCCACTCGGCATCGGTGGGGACATGCCATCCTGTTGGACAAATATTCTTTCCTCCGTTGGCTGCCTCATCCAACGCAAACCAGTTGTACAATGCACCATTTTTGCTTTTATGTGCAGTTAAATCATTGTTGTACCAGCAGAATCCGGGTGTGAATAATTGCGCCCATAAATCAGATTCAGCTACCAGGGCAATTGACGCATTATCATTATACCTTGTGGTTTTAAGATTTTCGGCCATCCATAATCTGTCACCAATTTTTATTGTATTATAAATATTACCATCGACGTCAGTTATTGTACCTGAATAAGTTCTGAAAAATAGCTCCTCCCCATAACTCGTTGCTATACTATTTGTTGCATAAGCCCTTACATAATAACCTGTTGTGGCTGATAAGCCAGTAATATCGCTTTTGAAAAACCCAGTTCCCTTGCCATCAATTGTCTTGCTGTCAACTATGGTGGGATTTTGAACAGTACTCCAGCATACTCCTCTGGCAATTACTGCTTCTCCCCCATCGTCATTAATATTACCTCCACAAATTGCGGAGTTTTTACTTACAGATTTAATATTTCCGGTTGATAATTCCGGTGGTTGTGCCAAACCTGATTTTGAATCTTTTTTGCAACTATTTGCAAGGATCAATATCGATCCGGCTAATATTAATATGTAAAACCAAATTCTGTTCATTATTCTCAAAATTGAAAGAATTCAGATAATAAAATCTTTTATCAGAACGAACTAAAATTCTAATTATACAATTTTATAATTGGGTTTTTATGAAATTCAGGTATTCCATTTTAACAAAGATAAACTTTTTCCATAATTCCTGATATGAGTACAGGAGAAGAGGAATAAGAAGAAACAACTTTATACGACTTTCTGAATTTGAGAAATATCATCTACAGCTATAAACAGAAAAAGAGGCTGCTTTCACTTTTTGAAACAGCCTCTTTACTTTTAACAAAATATCAGTACTTATATACCAATGTCGTTTAGTTAAGAAAACCATCTAAAAGTACTGATTTATTGGTATTTTGATGAAAATAGTTCTTTGAAATGTTTGTAGTTATCGGGTTATTTTCTATTTTGTGGGATATAAGGGGGTAACCTCAATTATCAACCA